>JBAVWC010000039.1:0-13848 GCA_049697595.1 Alphaproteobacteria bacterium | reverse complement strand
ACCGCTACAATTGGCGTTAGATTGCGCGTCTGATTGTGCCGCATCACCTGCTGGCTGGCATGCAGCGTAGTCTATTTTAAATTCGGCATCCCCTCTGGTCTGGTTTGTCGCGTCCTGCCACGTATCGTTGCTACAACCGATAAGCATAAGCGCCGCTATAAGCGCGAGCGTACAGCCATATCGCCCCCTAAAAGGGATTTCGTTAATGTTCATGCTTATAATCCTAAAAGTTCTGCTGAGGCGTGATAGTGGAGTTTTAACAAGGATTGCGAGGTTTTCATAACAAGGTTGTCGCCAGATCACCAGTTTTTCGAACTCGATTATAATTCAAAACTTGCCCGAAAAAGAAAAAAAGGATTTTTGGAGCCGTCTAACCCATTGATATTATGTCGTGGCGCATTTGTCACAAAAATAAAATTGGGGGTAGCGATTCCAGCCCCTAAAATAGGGGGTATTGAATGGGGTATCGTTTTTTGCTCAAGGTATGATAATAAAATCAGATCTATTGGTTGCCGCCGTAGATGCATGACGGTTGTCCAAATTTCCCGTTCCAAATGCAAAAAGCCCTCATATCGGCGAAGGCCGGGTATGAGGGGTTGTGTCGAGAATTACCATTCACGGAGTGGGTTGACGCCAGAAGCGGGCAAAGCCCTCGATTGGGTTGCTGAGGCTCTTCTTTTTGTCCTTGGTTTCGCACTCGTGGCGCAAAGCTTGAATAAGCCAATCCCTGTCTTTGGGCTTGCCAAATCTGGCCTGTCTGGCGACTGTGCGGAAATCGCCCACGGCAATATTGGTGGGCATAATAATGTCCTTGGGAAGTTCAAAATTGAAATAGCTTTGAAACGCCTTCTGACATTGAGCCGGGTCTAAGCCGCGGAAGCAGATTTTAAAATCGATGCGCCTTAAGGAGGCATCATCAACGAAATCCATCCCAAAATTCGTCGTGAATGCGACGGGCAGGGGGTGGCGTTCCAGCAATGTCAGCATCGCGTCGGTTTGCGTGATCTGCCAGGGTTCTTTAGCATTTTTTCGGTCGGCTATGACGGTTTGTCCTTCGTCGAGAATCGCAAACTTATACTCATCCTCAGCTTGATATAATTTTGCCTGCAATAGTTTCTCGGTTTCGTCTTTCCATTTGCTGCCGATATCCGCATAGGTGATGATCATCGGTTCCATCCCCAGTGCCCACGCCAGATTGACGAAATATTCCGATTTCCCCGCGCCCGAAACGCCATAGCCGCACATGATGAAATCGCGATGCTTGCTTGCGACAAGATCTGCCGTCAATTTGACCAGATCTATGTCCGCATTGACCAGCGATAAATCATAATTCTTTACGGGCCGTATGATTTTGGCTTCGGGTTTTCCCGTTACCAGCTTGCTGAAGCTACGCATGCCGAGGCGAAGATTGTCGTGGAAATCTTCACCGGTTTCGCCGTGAGAAGCCAAAGCGGCCGAGCGAATGGCTTTGACAAAAAAGGCCGGAGGAACAGGATGCTGTTGCGCCAGATTTTGAACCTGGGTGGCTGTCAATTCCTGACCGCACTGTTGCAGGTTGCGGAGGATGATTTCCTGTCGCGCATCTATATTGGGCATTCTCACTTCAAGCGCGTACGAAAAATGCCGCAGGAAGGCAGGATCGAAAGTTTCGCTATCGTCGGCAACCCATAGGCAGGGAATTTTGTTTTTCGTCAGCAGTTATTTAGTTCCGGCTTTGCTTAGCCGGAAAGAAAGCATCTTGTTTTTTTTCTCAGATGGAAAAACATCTTCCATGTTGTCGAACAGGGTCAGGGCTTTGGTTTGGCTCTGCGCCAGAACATTTTCGATGTGCAGCTTGTTATCAAGCCGCGCGAGGGCAGAGGCGCCTGCGACCTGTCTGGCGCTTGCGCTGGACGGGCGGTCTGCGCCACTCAGTTCTTCATGGACGGGATAAAGCGGCAGGCCCAGATGAGCAGACAGGCTTTTGGCGCACTCATTCAGCTCCACGCGGTTGTCGCCGTGAATCAGGATATTGACGCCTTTGGTGTTCGCCTGAAGCGCGCCCTTGATGATTTTGGCGGCATATTCTCCTTCGCCCTTGATCTGCGGATAATTTCCCCATTCGGTTTCGGGCGTTTCGGGTTTGCCTGCCAGCTTTTCGAACGTCGCGGTGATGTCGAATTCGTGATTGTCGATGCTTGTCAGAATTTTGTGGTCAAGAATGTAATTCAGGCATTGGGTGATCGGCTCGCCGTCTGAATTTTCCGTCTTGTGAAAAACAGCGCCGCTGTTCCGCATCGGCGCATCGGCGGCAAGGCGGGACTGAACCGCTGTCTTGTCTTCGCCCAAGCAGGTGGCGACGATTTCTTCCATATCGGGTTGCTTGCCGGTGGCGCCGAACGCTATGAACAGCGGTTGAAGGCGTCCGTAGGCGGAGAGCAAGAGGAGCTGACCGATTTTGCGGTCGAGGGGCTCGAACTTCATATGCTCCATAAATCGATCGAGGAAGGCAGCGTCTTCGTCAGGGGTGGGGGCTTTGAAACGTGCGGTGACTTTGGTTAAATAATTTTCCAACTTGGCAATATGGTCTGGCGTCAGTTTGGTGAGGGAGGCTTTTGCTGCCGGGCTGGCTTTTTTTCTTCCGGAGGCGGACACCGTTTTCCCGGAGGCGGGCGTCGTTGCCTCGGCGGTCGGAAACTCATATTTCAATCCGAACTTGCGCGCGTAACTATCGGCGGTTATGGCGACGGCTAAAATCCAGGCGGGATTGTTTTTCCAAGCCTTGGCCGCATTGCGAAGATAAGAAGCAAGCAAACTCAATTCGTAAGCTGTGTTCATATCGGTTCCTCACCAAATGCCAAACTAGAATAATTGACCATATGAATAATGGCCCCGAGAATGATTTTCGATATCACAATCAACCTCGGTTTTAAAGAGGATAAAGCGGGGCGAATGGAGAGGCGACGCTAAAAACGGGAGTTAATAAGCAATTGCCGTTAAGCGGGCACAAGCGGGGAGGAAGAAATTTGGGTGGGCGCGGGTTTTGCCAGCAGTAACGCCTGAAGGCTTGGGCGGAAATAAACGGCGGCGTCGATAACCAGTTCGGCGTTACGTTTGGTGAGGGGGTCGGTTATGTCGCCGGATTGTAAAATTTTGTTGAGCACGGGGATGGAGCGGTCGAGGTCGTTGTTGTATTTGCCCCAGTCTCCGAGAATAGAAGGTTCTCCACGCCAAACCCACGGGTCACCGAAAGCTTTTTGAATGGCGGCGACGAGAGGATCGCCGCTCTTTTCTTTGTTTTCCCACCGGGTAATCAGATCTTGAACTTCTTTGGAAGAAGGAGGGAGCTTTATTCCTTCTATGTCTGCATAAACCCGGAAACGAAGTTCGCGATTGCACGAGACCGCTTCTTGATACGTAACGTCCTTGATGCCATTCAGGGCGAGCGTCGTCCAATAGACGGGGAAGGAAGCGCTAAACGCGCCTTCCGCGCGCCCATGCGTAACGTCGCTTATTGTTTTCTCAAATTCTGCTTTACGCTCGCGGAACAGTTTCTGCTTGGCCACCAGCGTTAGCCCCTCAAAACTACCTTCATCGGCGTCTTTTTCCGTTTTCATTTCCCACGGGGCATCAGGCAGGAAACGGGTAGAGCTTAATTGCAAGACATGGGCCACTTCATGTCCGAGTCTATAGGCGTCTCTGGCTTCGTCCTTGGAAGAATATCCGGCAGCGTTCTGCGCAGCCCATTTTCTGTTCGCGGTTGTGATAAGAGCGGCCTTGACCCAATAGTCTCCAGACAAACGTGTGGGCAATGAGTCAGGCATCTTGTCATTGGTAGCCAAAGACAAGCTGGTTACGGTACGAATTCTTCCGCTCTCGCTCCAGTTCCACTCTTTCGGAAACCCGTTCCCGTCGGGGAAGGTTTTTCTTGCCAAATCCTCCAATATTTTTGCATGATCTGCCGCCTGTTCGTCTGTCAATTGAGTGACGCCTCTGTCGTTTGGCACACTATGCGGAAGAAGCGCGAGATTGACGACCAAAATGGGGCGACCGGCGGCTGCGCTGATGCATTGCGAGATTCGGACCGGGTCGGCGTCGCCATGTTTTAGGAAACAGGCCTCCGCAGCCGCGATCACGTAATCCGCGTGCGTCGGCTTTTGAAATTGATCTTGTTCTAGAATAAAGTCGCCCATATTCCCACGGAATCAATTTTTCATCTTCGTCTCATTATAGACATCCTCTCATGAAAGAATTTTTAATGTCCAGAAGAATAGCGCATGCAATCGCTGGTTGGTCTCATCATTAAGAAATATCAACTATGTCTATGCTGCACTGCGATTATTCGGTAAGGTGCGGGCTTGGAAAAAGGAACACATCATGCCCAGTCTGTTTGATCCCTTAACAATCGGCGAACTTATATTACCCAACCGGATTCTGATGTCGCCTTTGACCCGGTGCCGGGCGAGCGCGGGGCGTGTGCCTAATGCGATGATGGCGACTTATTATGCGCAGCGCGCCTCGGCGGGGATGATTATTTCGGAAGCTACATCGGTCACGCCGATGGGGGTTGGTTATCCGGATACGCCGGGCATCTGGTCTGCCGAACAGGTCGAGGGGTGGAAGCTGATTACCAAAGCGGTGCATGAGGCAGGCGGCAGGATATTGCTGCAGCTTTGGCATGTCGGGCGCATTTCGCATCCCAATTATTTGAACGGTGCGTTGCCGGTGGCGCCGAGCGCGATTGCGGCGCAGGGACCTGTGCGGCAGATGCGGCCGCCTGCGCCTTATCCTGTGCCGCGCGCTTTGACGCTGGAGGAAATTCCCGGCGTGATCGAGGCCTATCGCCAGGGGGCGCAGAATGCTTCAGCCGCGGGTTTCGACGGTGTGGAAATTCACGGCGCGAACGGTTATCTGCTCGATCAGTTTTTGCAGGACGGCAGCAACAAGCGCACCGATGCCTATGGCGGCTCTATCGAAAATCGTGGGCGGCTGATGCTGGAAGTCACGGATGCGGTTGTGTCGGTATGGGGGGCGGGGCGTGTCGGCATGCATCTCGCGCCGCGTGGCGATGCGCAGTCGATGGGGGATTCAAATCCCGCCGCGACGTTTGGTTATATCGCGGAGCAGTTGGGCAAGCGCAAAATCGCGTTCATCTGCGCGCGCGAACATTTGGGCGAAGACCGTTTGGGGCCGCAACTTAAAAAAACATTCGGCGGCGTTTATCTTGTCAATGAAGGATTCACCAAAGTAACCGCCGAGCAAGTTTTGGCGGCGGGCGAAGCGGATGCGGCTGTGTTCGGCAAACTGTTCATCGCCAATCCCGATTTGCCGCAACGTTTCCGCCTGAACGCGCCGCTCAACGAGCCGCATCCCGAGACGTTCTACGGCGCTGGCCCCGCAGGCTATACGGATTATCCGGTGTGGCCCTGAGACTGCATCGCCGCATGCTGTGTAGCGGATGTCTTGGCATATTTGCCGAGCTTCGCGAGCGTTTCGCGGACATGCATCGGTAAATCACCCGGCCATCGCGCGGTGATAAAGGGGCCGTCGAGCACCGTTTCCTGATTGACGTAGGTCGCACCAGCCGCGCGAATTTCTTCTTCTATTTCTGGCCATCCTGCGATTTTGCGTCCTCTGATGATATCCGCCGCCGCGAGAAGCTGAGGGCCGTGACAAACAGCGGAGATCGGCATGCCTTCGGTAAAGAATTGTTTGGTAAGCGCGATCGCGTCCTTGTTCTTCATCAGCTCCGCAGGCGCTTTGCCGCCGGGGATGTAGAGAAGTTCGTAATCCTCGGCATCGACATCGGTGATTTTCATCGTCTCTTCCAAACCCAGTTCATGAATGGCTTTGAAGCCCTTGCCCTTGGGCGTGACGACATCGACTTTGAACCCGGCTTCGATGAAGCGGTAATAGGGATAGAAGAATTCCAGATCTTCCGTCCCGTCGGCGGTCATCATGAGGATAGCGCGCGACGTATCGCGATTGGCGGTTTCGGGCTGATATGTGTCTTTGGGCATATGGGCCATAGCGCGTCCTCTTCTGTGCGTGGTTCTGGAGGCATGTCATAAAACTCTTTAGCTGAATGCCATTTGCCCGAAGTCAAATCGCATAAATTTGTCATTCCCGCGAAGGCGAGGAATGGCGACAGATTAAATGCTAAAATTTAGCCTTATTATCGACATACAAAAGGGGCTGTTTGTTGATAATATATGTGGCATACAGATTAAAGTCATATAGGAGTCACGCATGATTCGGTTGATGAAGGTTCTGTGGGTATTGGCCTTGTTTCTGGCACTGCCGCTGGCGGCGCGGGCGCAGGATGCCTATTCTTCACCTGATGCTATGGCTCCCGCCGCTGCCTATGCGCCGCAACAGATCGACCAGTTGATCGCGCCAATCGCGCTTTATCCCGATCCGCTCATTTCGCAAGTTCTTATGGCTTCGACCTATCCGCTGGAAATTGTCGAGGCGAGCCGCTGGCTGCAAAATCCTGCGAATGCCCAGCTTCAGGGCGATGCTTTGGTGGCGGCGCTTGCGCAGCAAACATGGGACCCGAGCGTCAAGTCATTGGTCGCGGTTCCACAAGTTCTTGCCTTGATGAACAATAATCTGCAATGGACCGAACAACTCGGCAGCGCTTTTCTGGCGCAGCAGGGGCCGGTTATGGATTCTGTGCAGCGTTTGCGGCAAATGGCGCAAGCATCTGGGCATTTGGGTTCGACGGCGGAACAGACGGTTGCCAACGACGGCGGCGCTATCGTGATCCAGCCCGCCAATCCGCAGGTTGTTTATGTGCCTTATTATGATCCGTCGGTCGCCTATGGGGCGTGGCCCTATCCGGATTATATGCCTTATTATTTTTCGTCCTATCCTGCGTTCTATGCCACGGCCGGCATTATCGGCTTTGGGTTCGGCGTTGTGATTATCGATCCCTTTTGGAGATGGAACAGGTGGGATTGGCGCAATCATCGCATTGATATTGATGATCATCGGTATGAAGCGATTAATCGCGGACGCTCGTCTGGCGGCGGCGTGTGGACGCATGATCCCGAGCATCGGCACGGTGTGCCATATAGTCCTGCTGCGCGCGCGCAGTTCCAAAACGTTGCGCCGCAGGTGCAGCGGAATTTTCGCGGCTATGAGTCGCAAGAGGAAGATCGTGCACAGCGGGCGCCGGTTGTGGAGGGCGCCGCCCCTGTTGTTCAGCAGGCTCCTGCGGTATTCGTGCAGCCTCGGCAAGAACAGCTCCAAAATGTTGCGCCGCAGGTGCAGCAGAATTTTCGTGGCTATGAGCGGCAAGAAGAAGATCGTGCACAGCGTGCGCCGGTCGTGGAGGGCGCCGCCCCTGTTGTTCAGCAGGCTCCTGCGGTATTTGTGCAGCCTCGGCAAGAACAGCGCATGCAAGAGCAGCGTTTGCCACAACAGGCTCCCGCTTTTGAATCATTCTCGCGCGGTCCTGAAGTGCATGAGCAATCCCAGCGTGGAGCGGAGAGTCGTTCCACGATACAGGCAGCACCCGTCGCACGCCCCGCTCCTTCGCCCGAACGTGGCGGCGGTGGGGGGGCTGCGGGGTTTGGCGACAATATGAGGAGTCGATAATGCGCAAACAGGTAAATACGACATTCTTTTGGAATGGATCTATGGCGAAGTGGTTTGTTATTGGTGGCCTTCTGTGCGTTTTAGCGGGGTGTGCGCGAACGCCGGTTGCTCAAAACGGCTATGATCCCACGCAACAGGTTTTTGCGACGCCCGAGCAAGCGGTGGATGCGCTGGTATCAGCCACGCGTAGCGACGATCAGGCCGCTCTTCTGAAAATTATGGGGCCGGGAGCAGGAAAACTTATCAGTTCGGGCGATAAAATATCCGATCAACGGGGCCGCACGCGTTTTCTTGCGGCCTATGACAAGGCGCATGACATCAAGAGCGAAGGCGATAATCGTGATGTTGTTGTCGTCGGCGATGAGGAATGGCCTTTGCCGATCCCACTTGTTCATATGAATGGCGGGTGGGAGTGGGATACGGCGGCGGGTGAAGAGGAAATTCTCAATCGTCGCATTGGCCGCAATGAACTGAACGTGATTCAGGTGTGCCGTTCCTATGTCGAAGCGCAGCAGGAGTTCGCCGCCACGCAGCATGAATATGCGCAACGTTTCCAAAGCAGCAAGGGCCAGCATAACGGGCTTTATTGGCCTGTGGTTGCCGGTCAGTCGGAAAGTCCTTTCGGCCCCTTGATCGCCAACGCGACGGCGGAGGGATATTTGGGCAGCGTATTGGGCAGGCACGCGCCCTATCACGGCTATTTCTACAGGATATTGAAAGCGCAGGGCGCGCATGCGTCAGGCGGCGTGAAAAGCTTTCTGATCAAAGGGCGCATGACGCGCGGTTTTGCCCTTGTCGCTTTTCCAGCAAGCTATGGCGATTCCGGCGTGATGAGTTTCATCATCAGCCAGAACGGCATCGTGTATGAAAAAAATCTGGGGCCGGATACGCTGAAAAAAGCGCAGCACATCACGCAATTCGATCCGGATAATAGCTGGAAAATTGTGCGATAAGTCGCCGATTACTTATTTCTTGATCGGGAAATATTCGGTGATGAGCATAACCGGCTTGGCCGCCGAAAAGACGCGGTAGCTGCGCGCCAGAATGGATGCCGGTTCCGTATAGGCGAAATAGTCGCCTAAATCATTGCCGGGATGACGGTCGAATGTGGGGGCTTCCTTGAAAGTTTCCAGCCTGTGCTTAATCCACAACCGTCCGAGCGGGATGTCGGAGTTCAGCAACTCGTCCTGAAACGCCGGGCTCAGCCGTTCGACGGCGATAACGGATTCGGCATAGACGTAGCATGTGCCGGAGCGTGCGCCTTGCAGAAGGATTTTCCGGGTCAGCATATTTTCCTGCGGGGCAGGGGCCAGAGAGGCGTGCGCCGCCGTCGCCGGAATGCGTTCTTGCGCAATCTTGATGAGCCGAATAGGTTCCAGATGGGCCGCTTCGAGAATCTCGGTCAGGGTGCCGTCGGTAATCAAAAGGATGCGTTGCAGTGGATCGAGGGTAGCGATCTCGCTGTCTTTCAGTTTTCCAAGGATGTCGATTGCGGACATGTCTTTGCTTCCTGCGGTTCCGGTAGTTTAGAGTGTTTTAAGCGGCGGCACGTAAAATGGCGAGGAATAAAAGGGTGAGGCAAAGAGAATATGGCTGATTTTCAGGCGTTACGCGACACGTTAAAGGCGTTGCCCGTTTATGGCATTATTGACGATGTTATCAGGGATGTAAGCGCAGGACATGTCACGGTCGTCGCCGCGAGCACGGGCAGCGGGAAATCGATGCTGTTGCCCAGCGCGCTGGCGGATGTTGTCGAGGAGCAGGTGGTTGTGCTGGTGCCTCGCCGGTTTTTGGCGACCGATGCGGCTTATAATGTCGCGGAACTTTCGAATATTCCTATCGGCGAGCAAGTCGGCTATGCGCTGGGGCAGATGGACGGCGAAAGCTCGCAGCGGTCGGCGCAGACGCGGCTGCTTTATTGCACTTACGGCTATGCGTTGAGTTCGGGGCTAATAAACAAAGCGCGCTTGCTTGTGCTGGACGAAGTACATGAGGCGGACGAATATATTTCCCTGACTCGCGCGATATTGCGAGAACGCAAAGCCAAAAATCCCGATTTACGCATTCTGGAGATGAGCGCGACCGTCGATGCTCCTGCCCAAGCGCGTTATTGGGAATCCATCGCCAAAACTGCCGTTCATGTGGTCGAGGGGCAGACGCTGGCTTGCGATCATGTGCATGAATCCCCGATGCTGGCGGGAGATGCCGGGCGCAGTATTGAAGAAATAGCGATCAGTTTGCTTGAGCAAGGGCGCAAGGGGATTGTTGTGTTTCGACCCGGCGTCAAAGAGGTCGAAGCGTCGGTTGCCGAGATTAAAGAAAAACTCGCCAAACTTGGATTGCGTGATGTTGAAACGGATGGCATTCACGGCGGTACGCCGTCCGATGAACGCCGCGCCGCGCGCAAAGCTCCGGCACCCGGCGGGCGCAAAATTATTGTCGGCACGAATGTGATCGAGTCCGGTGTGAATTTACGGTGGCTCGATGCCGGGGTTTCCGACGGCTATCGGAAAATTCCTTATCATCGCGACGATACGGGGGCTGCGGCGCTTGTACGAGAAGATCAACCGCAGGCGGGGTTACTGCAACAAGTCGGGCGCATTAACCGCGATCCTGCCGCGACGGGGTTTGAGCGCGGCTTGTTTATTCTGCACGCGAAAAAGAATTTCGATGCGCGCATTCACCAAAACGGCCCGGCTATTCAGCGCCAGTCTTTGCTGAGCATCGGTTTTTATGCGGCCTGCTTGGGCTATGATCCGACGCGGCTGATTTGGGATATCACCAGCCTGCCGCATGTGAAGGCGCTGCCATTGCGGCTTGAGCAGGCGAAACAGGAATTGATGCGGCTGCAACTGGTGCATCAGGATTGGACGCTGACCGGCGACGGTCATTTTATCAAACATCTGCCCGTCAGCCCGGAAACGGGCGCGATGCTGTGCGAGGCCAAGCGTTTGGACGAACAGCGCATGCGCGCGCGCCAAGCTCCGCGCGCGATGCGCGACGCCGTCATTATCGCGGCGATTATCGAGAGCCACGGCTTGCGCGAAGACATCGGCAAAGGCCACAAGGGCGATCAGTATCGCACCTCCGATCTGCTTGATGCGATGAATGCTTTCCGTTCTCTGCGCAAAGAACCGCTGGCGGAATCCGTTATGCTGGCGACGGAATCTTTTCTTGCCAATGCGTCGGAAGATGAATTGGCGGTGTTGCAGCAGCAACGCGTCGAGCTTCAAGCCTTGTGCGAAAAACAGAATGTCAGCCTGAACGGGTTTATGGAAGTGGCTCGGGTTGCCGATGAAATTGCCAGCCGGTTGAACGAGCGCGATAAAGGCGTTCGCGTTGATGCGCGCGAGGCCGAGGATAAATACGACGCCGAACGTTATGGCGAACTGCAACGCTGTATTCTGAGCGCAAGCGTCAACCGGGTGTTTCAATATGAAACGGAAGGCTTGCGCGATTTGTTGCGGGATTACGGCAA
Source organism: Alphaproteobacteria bacterium (assembly GCA_049697595.1). Taxonomy (GTDB): domain Bacteria; phylum Pseudomonadota; class Alphaproteobacteria; order UBA9219; family UBA9219; genus CAIXLI01. Next base: position 2,789 of record JBAVWC010000039.1, on the reverse strand, counting down.
GGAACGCAGCGATACCGGACAATTTTTCCGCGACTATCGCATCAGCAACGCCTCGATTGTGCCGCCGCCTAAAGAAGGAACGTTACTTGTGGGGAATTTGCGGGAAATTCAACTGGTCAAAATGGATGCCACGGCTGCGTTTCTGGCGCTGACCGATGTAACCGTGATCCCTGCGGATATTTTCATCGCCTGGGCCGCCAGCCGCGCCGCCGCGCATCAGCCCATCGTTATCGACGGCGTTCTTTCGGCAGAAGGCATGCTGGAAGCGACCTATGCGGGGAAAGCCAGATTTGAAATAGAGGCGTCCTCGCGCATGCGCGAGGTGGCGAAGAGTTTGGTCGGTTCCTAAACGCGGATTACGGCGCCGGCGCGGGCGGCTTGGAATCCGGGGTTCCCAAAGCTAGACGGGTAGGGATAGGAACCTCTACCACCTCCAAGTCTTTAAAATTAAGGTGGCGCGTGTAATAGGGCACAGGGTCGGCATTATGGGTGATGCTTATAACGGCAGTGTCAGGGAGGCGCTTACCCAACATGGTCAATACTTTCGCTGCCCATACCACATCGAGTCCGGAGGTTGGTTCGTCCATAATCAAAATGTTCGGCTTGCATACAAAGGCACCCGCGATCACCGTTCTTTGCTGCTCTCCGCCCGATAGCCTCTTCATCAGCCCCTCGCCTTTGGGGAAATCGTTTTTCAGGGCGGGAAGAAGCGTCGACAGACCAAGTTCTTTCAAAATTTCGACCATTTCCTGTTCCGTTTCTGCATTTCTCGGAACGCTAGCTGCAATATCTTTCAATTTCTCGTTTGGCGGGCAGGCAGTGGTCAATATGTCTGCCAGAGGCATGTCGGGTAAATAAGCGCGCTGAGGAATGAACATAACCCGCGCATTTTCATGCCATTCGGCGAGGCCTGTGCTGTAGGGGTGCGTCCCATCTACCGCGAGCAGAAGACTCGATTTGCCGCAGCCAGATCCTCCCGTAATTTTGATTCGATCTCCCGGATTGACGGTAAGATTTAGCGGTTTTTCGATCAGCGGCACATCCGGCTGGCCGGGCTCGTCGGCGGGGCGCGACAAAGTAAGGTTGGTGATCGTCAGGCCCGGCGTCGGTTTTCTGGTCAGTTGCACACCGGTTCCTGCAGTATCCGCCGCGTTCTGCAAACTGTTCTGGAATCCGGCAAGACGGTCGAGATTGGCCTGCCACGATGCAATAAGCGGGAAGGAATTCACGAAATAACTGACTGCGCCCTGAACCTGCGAGAAAGCCGAGGTAATCGTCATCATTCTGCCCAGCGACACCGTCTTTTTAAAATAATTGGGCGCGGCCATGATATAGGGAAAGATAATCGCGACCTGGTTATAACCATAGGTGAGTCCATTGACTGTCTTGGTGCGCGTCATGATATCTTGCCAGTTATCGACGATTAAATCGAACTTTCCTGCAAGAATTTGTTGTTCGATTGGGCCAATAGCTTTCTGGGCGATTTCGCGGGTAAATTCGCGCACGCGGGTCAGGCCAAACCGGAAGTTACCTTCCAGCCGTTCCTGGCTGCGGAAAAGGCGAACCAGCGGCTTGCCGACATAACGGATGAAGGCGCTGCCACCGAGAGCATAGCCCCCTGCTGCCCACACCAGATATCCCGGAACGGTATGGCCCATGACATGAATGGGAATCTCAGCCGAAAATTTCCATAACATTGCCGTGAAAGAAAGCAGTGTTACAACGTTGGAGATGAGTCCGAGGCCGAGATTAAGCGTATTCGTGACGGCGTTGTTAATGTCATCGGAAATACGCTGATCGGGGTTATCCACCGGTGCCGGACCACCCTTGTTGTTCGAGAGCGCCCGTTGCAGCGCATACTGCAAGCGGAAATGGTTCTTGTTGCCAAGCCACTTGCCCATGAGTTTGTGGGTTTCCCAATAACGCCATTTCATCTGCAGCTTTTGCTGGAGGTAGGTCGTATAGACGCTGACGCCCAGCGAGACGGTCGCCATGCCGCTGAACCACGCGATGCTTTTCCAGAAAGCTCCGGCATCGAGATTTTGAAGCGCGTTATAAAACGACTGGTTCCAATTGGTGAACCAGACGGTCAATCCAACCTGCGCCAATGTCAGGCCAACAGTGCTGCCCAGCAGCCCCCATTTTTGCCACCTGTCGCTCATTTTCAGAGTGGCTGCGGTGCGCGGCAGCCGCCATTTCTTTCGGTTTTTACTGACGGTCAGAGAGAGCGTGTCGCCCAGTAATGCCAATTTTCTCCAATCATTATTGACCGTCAGAGAGAATATATTGCGAAAAAAATCCCGTTTTTCCCAACCGTCCTCCGACGCCAGAGGAGCTGCGTTGCCCGGCGTCCCTTTTTTCCACTTTTTTCCCAGTGTTAGAGTGATCCCGGGCAGCGGCCATTTTTTCCGGCTCTTGCCGACCGCCAGAGTGGCTGCGCCACGCAGGTACGTCCACTTTTTCCAATTATTGTTTACTGACGCCGAAACGATGTCATCCGGCAGTGCCCATTTTTTCCGTCCGTCCTCCAGCGTTGAGGGAACTGGAGGGATAACTGGACCGTTGGAAGAAGGAGGTGGAGAGTCGTATTGACGAGTCAATATTGCATAAGGAGCAAAGATTATACCGAGCATTATTGTATTAATATTCAAATCTTTCAAAGTCTTCAAAGTCTGAAAAACAGATTTACGCGAAGGCTTCTTCTTCCTCTCTTTATCTCTAGCCCTGAAAAGAACTGCGCTGTCCAGCGTCCAATTGATCCACGGTTCGCCTTTTGCCGCCCAATAGGG
>JBAVWC010000038.1:0-8660 GCA_049697595.1 Alphaproteobacteria bacterium | reverse complement strand
GAAAAAGCCATAGCTAAGGCTGCGCGTCGAGCTGGACGGATTTTTTCGGTATTTCAGGAACCTCCGTCCCAGCAATAAGCCATTTTTGGCCTTAAAATGGTGAAAATGAAAGGTTAAGTGTTGCTGATTTCTTGGCTATCTGTAAAGTTACGGGACCAAAATGGGCTCAACGCCGCCATTACTGGTATATCCGAACAACAAGTGACCTGTAACAGCCCTATGTTTGAACAAACCTTCAAAAATATTGATGACATCCTGCACAAGGATTCGGGGTGCACCAGCGAACTGGATTATACCGAGCAATCATCTTGGATTCTGTTCCTAAAATATCTGGATGCGCTGGAGCAGGACAAGGCCGCCGAGGCTGGACTTGAAGGCAAGCGTTACAACTTTATCATCGACAAGCCCTATCGCTGGGAAAGCTGGGCTGCGCCCCAAACCGCCAACGGCAAGATCGACCACAATGTTGCTATGACCGGCGACGATCTGCGCGATTTTGTGAATGGAAAACTTTTCCCCTATCTGCATAACTTCAAGCAGAAGGCCACCGGCTCCAACACCATCGAATATAAAATCGGCGAAGTGTTTGGCGAAATCAAAAACAAGATTCAAAGCGGCTATAATCTGCGCGACGTTATCGAACTGGTCGATCAATTGCGCTTCCGTTCGCAGACGGAAAAACACGAGCTTTCGCATCTCTACGAAGCCAAGATCAAGAATATGGGTAATGCCGGACGCAACGGCGGCGAATATTATACGCCACGCCCTCTAATCCGCGCCATGATTAAGGTAACAAATCCCAAAATAGGCGAGCGCATTTATGACGGTGCCTGTGGCTCCGGCGGCTTTCTTTGTGAATCTTTTGATTATTTAAAGAGCCAACCCGGTCTTACCACCAGCAATCTTAAAACGCTTCAAGAGCGCACTTTCTACGGCAAAGAAAAGAAGCCTCTCGCCTATATCATCGGCATTATGAATATGATCCTGCATGGGATCGAGGCTCCGAATATCATTCACACCAATACGCTGGCCGAGAATCTATCTGATATTCAGGAGAAAGATCGTTACGACATCGTTCTCGCCAACCCACCTTTCGGCGGCAAAGAACGTCAGGAAGTTCAGCAGAACTTCCCGATTAAAACTGGCGAAACCGCCTTTCTGTTTCTGCAGCATTTTATCAAAACACTGAAGGCCGGAGGCCGGGCGGCAATTGTTATCAAAAACACCTTTCTCAGCAATACCGACAACGCCAGCGTAAGCCTTCGCAAACTGTTGTTGGAAAGCTGCAATCTGCATACAGTTCTGGATTGTCCCGGCGGCACGTTTCAGGGCGCAGGAGTGAAAACCGTTGTGCTTTTCTTTGAAAAGGGTTCCACCACGCGCAAAGTCTGGTTCTATCAACTCAATCCGGGCAGAAATCTGGGCAAGACCAACCCGCTGAATGACGACGATCTGGCGGATTTTATTAAACAACAGAAAACTTTTGCCACCACCGCGCAAAGCTGGTCGGTTGACATAGCAACCATTGATCCAGCCACTTATGATCTTTCGGTAAAGAATCCTGATGGCGGCGAGATCGTCACTCTCCGCACACCGAAAGAAATTCTCGAAGAAATATCGGCGCTGGACGCAGAGAGCGCGAAGATTCTTAGTAAGATTAAGGAGCTGCTATGACGAAAAATCAGGACATACGCTGGAAGCAACGTTTTAATAACTTCATTAAAGCGATGCAGAGTTTGAGCGAAGCTGTCGATCTATCCAAAGAACGCGAACTGTCGAAGCTTGAACAACAGGGGTTGATTCAGGGTTTCGAGTTTACGCATGAATTGGCATGGAACGTATTGAAAGATTATTTGGAAGATAAGGGCGCTGCGGGCTTGATCGGCTCAAAAGACGCATCACGCGAGGCCTTTAAGAACGGGCTTATCGAGGATGGGGATGCGTGGATGGATATGATTAAAGCACGCAACCAGACCTCGCATACCTACAATCCAGTTATTGCGAACGAAATTGCCGAAGATATTCTGAAACGGTTTTATCCGGCATTTGCCATGCTGGCGAAGAAATTTACCGTATTTTATGACCAGCAAGATAACGACGTATGAAATACGGACTGCCCCCAGCAACCATCGACAAAATCCGCAGCGTTTTTGCGCGATTTCCCGCGATTGAAAAAGCGGTGCTGTATGGTTCTCGCGCTAAAGGAAATTACAAACCCGGATCGGACATCGACCTGACGCTCTACGGCGCGGCACTTGCGTCTGATATGTGCGCGACCATAGCCGATGCGCTGGATGATCTTCTGCTTCCTTATAAGGTTGACTTATCCATCTTCGATGAACTCGATCACGTCAAGTTGCGGGAACATATCGAACGTGTTGGGGTGGTTTTTTATGAGCGGGGAGAAAAAAATATAGATAGCAAAAATGGATGGGCGATCAAGAAATTTGGTGATGTTTGCGAGATTCTAGACAGCCGACGGAAACCCATCACAAAGAAAGATCGCGAGTCTGGCGAATATCCATATTATGGCGCAACTGGAATACTGGATTACGTTAAAGGGTATCTTTTTGATGAACCACTGGTTCTGATAGGAGAAGATGGAGCAAAATGGGGATCAGGAGAAAACACGGCTTTTGCAGCAGATGGAAAGTATTGGGTTAACAATCACGCACACGTTGTTCGCCCCAATCGCAATAAGATGATTGATAACTGGCTTATTTACTATTTCTTTTATTCTGATCTATCCCCTTTCGTTTCGGGGTTAACTGTACCAAAATTGAATCAAGGAAATCTACGGGAAATCCCCATACCAATACCGCCCGTTTCTGAACAGAAACGCATCGTCACCATCCTTGACGAAGCGTTTGAGGGCATCGCCACAGCCAAGGCTAATACTGAAAAGAACCTGAAAAATTCCCGCGAGATTTTCACAAGCACCTTGCAAGCAATTTTCATAGATGCATGGAACGCGGGTGATCTCGTTTCCCTTTCAGATTTGGCGACAGACATCACAGATGGTGATCACATGCCGCCACCGAAGGCTATGAGTGGAGTCCCGTTTATTACAATCGGAAATATTGTCAAAGACACCCAAGTGATAGATTTTACCGATACATTCATGGTGTCTAGAAAATATTTTGATGGGTTGAAGGCTAATAAAAAGCCAAAAACAGGTGATGTGCTTTACACAGTAACAGGGTCATTCGGAATTCCAGTATTGGTTCCTAAAGATTGTGAATTCTGTTTCCAGCGCCACATTGGGCTCATTCGTCCAAAACCAGAAGTAAGCAGCGAATGGCTTTTTTATCTTCTCATGTCACAGCAAGTTCTTAAACAAGCTAATGATGGCGCGACAGGGACAGCTCAGAAAACTGTTTCGCTCAAACTTCTTCGCGGCCTTCAGGTTCCACGAATATCGTTATCGCTTCAACGAGAATTTACTGCCAAGCTAAGTGCTGTTAAGAAGGAAACCCAACGCATCGAAACCATTTATCGCCAAAAGCTCGCCTCCCTAGAAGGACTAAAAAAATCAATTTTACAAAAAGCCTTTAGCGGTGAACTAAGCCAAACGGCAACTATTTCCAAAACGAAAACAGTTCAATATAAGGGCGCATAATGAACGAAGCCGAAACCCGCGCCGAGTATATTGACCCCGCCCTGAAAGACGCTAGTTGGGGCGTTGTCGAAGGCAGCAGAATTTTGCGCGAGCATCAAATCACGCCCGGGCGTTTGCAAGGCGGCGGCAAACGCGCGAAGGCAGAAATTGCCGATTATGTACTGGTCTATCGCAACACCAAGCTGGCGGTTGTCGAGGCCAAGGCGTGGGAAAAGCCCTATACCGAAGGCGTGGCACAGGCCAAAAGCTATGCTGCCAAACTAGCGGTGCGCTATACCTACTCCACCAACGGGCAAGCCATTTATGGCATTGATATGCAAACGGGTAGCGAAGGCGATGTTGTCACCTTCCCAACGCCGGATGAGTTGTGGAACCGCACATTCTCTGAGGTCAATGCGTGGAACGACCGTTTTGCCGCCATTCCATTTGAGGATAAGGGCGGCACATGGGATATACGCTATTATCAGGAAACATCAGTCAACCGTATGCTTGATCGTGTCGCGCATGATGTGCCCAGAATTCTTCTGACGCTGGCTACTGGTACGGGCAAAACATCTATCGCATTTCAGATTGCGTGGAAATTGTTCAAAGCACGATGGAATTTGGCGCGCAATGATCGCCAACCGCGCATTTTGTTTTTGGCAGATCGCAACACATTGGCTAATCAAGCTTTCAACGATTTTAGCGCATTTGCGGCCTTTCCTGATGATGCTTTGGTACGCATCGCCCCAGATGAAATACGCAAGAAAGGTCGCGTACCGACCAATGGCAGCATTTTCTTCACCATCTTCCAGACCTTTATGAGCGGCCCGGGCGATACGCCGTATTTCGGCGATTACCAGCCGGACTTTTTTGACTTTATCATCATCGACGAATGTCATCGTGGCGGCGCGAAGGATGAAAGCACATGGCGAGCCATTCTCGATTACTTTGCCCCCGCCGTGCAGCTCGGCCTCACCGCTACGCCCAAGCGGACAATAAATGCGGACACCTATAACTATTTTGGCGATCCTGTTTTCGTGTACTCCCTGAAGGAAGGCATCAATGACGGGTTCCTGACCCCATTCAAGGTCAAACAAATCGCTACGACCCTTGATGATTATGTTTACACCGCCGATGACGAGGTGGTTGAAGGGGAGATTGAGGCTGGCAGACGCTACGAAGAAGGCGACTTCAACAAAATTATCGAAATCAAGGAACGCGAGGCTTATCGGGTAAAGCTCTTGATGGGCATGATAGACCAGCGCGAGAAAACAATCATTTTCTGCGCGACACAGAAGCACGCGCTTGCGGTGCGTGACCTGATCAACCAGATGAAAACTAATCCAGACCCGCTTTATTGTGTGCGCGTGACAGCCGATGATGGAGCGCGAGGGGATCAATATCTCGCGGATTTTAAGGACAATGATAAAACTATCCCCACCATTCTGACCACATCGCAGAAGCTATCGACAGGCGTGGATGCACGGAACATCCGGAACATTGTCCTGATGCGCCCCGTCAATTCGATGATCGAGTTCAAACAGATCATCGGGCGCGGTACACGCCTTTATGACGGCAAGGATTACTTCACGATCTACGATTTTGTGAAAGCCCACCATCATTTCAATGATCCTGAATGGGACGGAGAGCCGATTGCGCCGGAGACTTGCTCAAAATGCGACAGCACTCCATGCCAATGCCCAAAACAGCCTCCACAGCCTTGTGCAACCTGTGGAAAAAACCCCTGTGAATGTCCGAAAGAGCCTTGCCCGGAATGCCACCAACGTCCTTGTGTTTGCAAGAAGAAGGTAACGGTAAAACTGGCCGATGGGAAATTCCGTAAAATCCAGAGCATGACCGCGACGACCTTCTGGAGCGCCGATGGTCGCCCTATGTCAACGGCGCAATTCCTTGAAGCACTTTTTGGTGCTCTACCAGAATTTTTCAAAGACGAAGACGCGCTGCGGGAGCTTTGGAGTTTGCCAGAAACCCGCAAGAAGCTTTTGGCAGGGTTAGCCGAAAAAGGATTCAACCGAGAAGCGCTTGCCGAAATGCAGAAAGTCATCGAGGCAGAAAATAGCGACCTATTCGACGTTCTGGCCTATGTCGCTTTCTCCGCCGAACCCGTTCCCCGCGCCCAACGTGCGGCAGCAGCCCAAGCCGCGACTGCCAATGAATTCACAGACAAGCAAAAAGCATTTATTGATTTTGTTCTAGCGCAGTACGTCAAACAGGGTGTCGATGAACTGGATCAAGAAAAACTCTCGCCGTTGCTTCGCCTCAAATACAACAACGCAATTTCTGATGCCCTTGCCGAACTCGGAAATCCTGAACAAGTTCGCCAGTTGTTTGCGGGATTTCAGCGGCATTTGTATGAATAGGAGACCGCCAGGTAAGCACCCCCTGTTTTTCATCATGCAGCCAGCTTAACCATACCAAATTGTTCGGGAATTACCTTCTTTGCCAAATTGACAAGATGTTGGTGGTGAGTGAAGAACAAAACCTGTGTCCGGGTGGACAAATTAGCTAAAATTTTAAGACCAGCCGCCGCGCGCTCATCATCAAAGTTAACGAATAGATCATCGGCAACGAAAGGAAGAACGGTGCCTTTCGCGATCAGTTCCTCTACGCCAGACAAGCGTAAGGCGAGATAAAGCTGATCTCTCGTGCCATCGCTGAGATCTGTGATAGGGACGGATTCGCCTTTGTTGGCCTGTCTGGCAAACAGGGTTGGATGATCCCCATCACGATCGACCTCAAGGCCATCATACTTCTGTAAGGTCAGATCGCGGAACAGGGAACTGGCGCGTCGCAGTAAAGGAGCTTCATTTTCGTGGCGGTAGCGATCAATCGCATGGCGCAAAATGACTGAGGTGCTTTTAAGGCGAATATAACGCTCCGTCGCTTGCAAAGCGGCAGATGAGGCGCTTTCAACTTTTTCAGCAGCATTGGCAGCAGCGGTGTTAGCCTCCATAAACACAGCGAGCTCTTTCTTACGATCCGTTAGAATTTCTGTAAGCCGCTGAACCTCATTGACAGTGGCGACGTCATCGGTATCAAGGTTGGTGATCTGTGCATCCAACGTATCAAACTGAACGCTACTGCATTCATCGCGCAGAATTGTCTCAGCCAGTCCATTTCCAGCTTCCTCAAGTGATTCTCTTAAATCGGCGAGGGAGCTTTCTGCATCCTCCCACTTTTTAACGGCAGCAAGCACTGAACAAGCGGACTCAACCGTTTCCACTCCGATAACTCTCAACATTTTTTTCAAAGCATCTTCTTCGGCTGCAGCATCATGCATAGCTTGTTCATGAGCTTTACGGCGCGCATCGACATTGCGCTCCGCAGCCGTCTTAAGATCGCGATTGCTTTCTGCTTGCTTAAACCTCCGTTCAAGCTCTTGTGCTGCTTGAAGCTTCGGTAATTTAGATAGATCATTGGAAACGGTTGCCAGAAGCTCATCAAGACGTTTGATAAACTGCTCTTTATCTGTCTGCATCGCTGCAATTCGGTAGTGCAAGCCTTGATCCACGGAAATTTTCTCGTAAGCGCTACGGATAGCATCCCAAGCATCGAGAATAGCATCCACATCATCAGGCTCAGTGTTGGTGGGCAACGACCACTCGGCCAGCTTGATTGCCCAACTTTGCTTCCATGTTTCCATGGCCGTATTTTCTTCGGACAGTTTCAATGCCGCTGCCTTTTGATCATCGCTTAGTTGAGCCAATTTGCTGGCAGCAACGGCATGGTCACGCTCTTTCCTTTCAGCTTTTTCCAGAACGTCCTTAGCCAGCTTTAGGATACGAGGAAACTGTTCAGCAGGGTCTAGCTGTAGAATGCCAAGATTGATCAAAGCAGCCGCTAAACCGTTCCTATATCTTGCTTCGATATCACGTTCTCTTTTAAGTCCGTTTTCAGAATCTTGAAGTTCAATTTGCTTCGCCTCAATTTCTTCAAGAGCCCCCAACCATTTTGCCATCGCAGTAGGCAATTCAGGAACAATTCCACTCGATGCCCAGACATCCCTCCAACGTTCCAAAAGTTTTGTTCGCTCAGCCTCATCTTTTTCAAGACAGCCTAATAATTGTGTGATCTCAGCATCCAAGCCTTTTATGGCGGCAATTTTGGCAGACAGTATTCCAGAATTCTCAGCAGCATCAAAACGCGCATCAGCGATGGTATCGGCGTTTTTAATGGATTCAGAAACTGCTTCGGGAAGTTCTTGCACACCGGAGAACTTTGTCTCTGCGGCAATGTCAGCTTGATCCACGTTCATCAACCGGCAACGGATGAGTTCCCACCCGGCATCGCGGTGCTCTCGCGCTTTATCAAGATGCTCTTTGGGAACTGCTCCGGAGATTGAAATCAGGCTTTCCCGATCTTGATCAAGCTTAATCCGCGCGATTTCGTATTCACGTTGCTTTTCGCGCTGCAGGCTGATCCGCCTGTCTAAAGATTCCAGATCTTCTGCAAACTGTGCGACCGTGGACAAAGACGGCAGGGCAGTGCGCTTTGTGTCTTTTGCTTTTGTTGGCACAAGCCTTGAGACACATATGTCAATTTGACTGCAAAACGAAGTGACTCTCTCCCCTGTTTGGTTGATCCTGGTCTCCAAGCCGGAATCATCTAACGCCACGCCGATGGCAGATTTTAGTTCTGATAAATCATCAATCTTACCCAAGGCGTCAGCTTCTTGCTGAGCTTTGCCTAGATTTATTTCTGTCTTTTTCAGTACGACCTTAGCCGCATTGATGACATCGTCATGGCTTTTCTTCTCTGTTGCAAGGCGACGTAAAGCGGTTATTTGCGAGCTCTTTGGTAAATGATCCCCGGCATTTTCCGCTGTCAGGCCAGGGGAGCTAATGTCTTTGCGCTTATTCAAAATGATCGTTTCTTGGGCTTTTAATTCAGCAGTTCGTCGCGGAATATCGCTTTCCGCCGTGTTATAGCGGCTACGCATGTCTCCCAGAATAATTTGGATTTCGTCATTCCGTCCGAGCATTGCAGCATCAACAACAATGGAGGCGCTTTCTTTTTGCGCCATATCAAGCTCATTTGC
>JBAVWC010000037.1:0-6333 GCA_049697595.1 Alphaproteobacteria bacterium | reverse complement strand
GCATCCGCTGCCACACCACCGCCGCCAGCCAGAGCGGCAATTCCATCCAGAGGAAGAGCAGCAATCACGGCGACAGGCGCAGCAACCGCGCCCGCTCCCTTGCCGATCATGGAAGTTGTCGGATACTTAGTCGCCAATGCCTGAGAGTTTGCGCGTTCATCCTGTGCATTCCGAAGATTGGGGTTCAAGCTCCCAACATGCTGATCCATAAAACCGGCAACATCATCACCGCTGTAATGCCCTAGCGTAACGGCCTCCACTATCCCATTGGCCGCAGCATTCACACCAGCATTCACATATCCAAACCCAGTAGTCAGAGCCTTTACGCCAGCGCCGATGAGTCCTGGCCCACCAGACGGTTGTTGATGATCGACCGGAGGGGCCAATGGATTTGTCACAGGTGCACTCGAAGCCGGCGACTTCGCAGGCTCCACAGGCGGAGCCAGAGGGTTTGCCGCGGATGAATTTGTAGTGGGTGCCGTCGGATACAAAGGATTTGGGGCCACTTGTTGCGGGGCTCCAGCAGCCGAGGCCGGCAGCCATGGAATTGTCGGATCTGAGGCTGGCGGTTTCGTAGGTTGCACAGACGGAGTCGACGGATTTGCAGCCGATGGGTTTGGAGTCTGCGCGGGCGGAGCGGGCGGATTTGCAGGTGATGGGGTTGGCGTTTGTGCCGTCGGATACAAAGCATTTGGGGCCACTGCTTGCGGGGCTCCCGCTGCCGGGGTCGGCAGCCACGGAATCGTCGGGTCTGATGCTGGCGGTTTCGTATTCTCCGCAGGCGGGTTCAGCGGATTCGTTGCCGTCGCCGCCGGAGTTTGCGAATTATCCTGACCATATAAAAAAGCATCAGGCATGATCAACTCTCCCAACAAAATTAATAGAAAAAATCTCTAAATACGCATCAAATTGTAGCATATAAGCTATTAAAAAACATTGCGAAGAATGCTTTCGTTAAGCCTCAAAATGAATAAATAAATTAAGGAAAAGTAAAGAATACCAACCCCGAATTCTTGCCCCACAAGCCCACGGCAAGCATTTCAATAACTTGCACGCTTAAGAAAATCTTAAGCATAAATTATAGCTTTCCCGGCATGTGCCCGAACGGCAATGGTTTTGCTGATATGCCTTTTTGATAAATCGACTCATCCGTGTTACAGCATCGGTATCAGAACCCCGCATTGAGAGGTCTTCCATGTCTTTGTTGACACGTTATTGGTGGGTTGCCGCCTTGTTGATTGTAGCCCTGTTCGTCATCAGCGGCATCAACACGATCCCGACGCTTGAGGAGCAAGTCAACGCTTCGTGGGCGCAGGTGGAAAACCAGTATCAACGCCGCTCGGACCTTATCCCCAATCTGGTCGAGACGGTCAAAGGCTATGCCAATTTCGAACAGAAGACTCTGACAGATGTCATCGACGCGCGCGCCAAGGCAACGCAAATCACTTTGTCGCCGGAGATGCTCAGCGATCCCGACGCGGTCAAGAAATTTCAAGCGGCGCAGGGAGAATTAGGTGGCGCGCTCTCGCGCCTTATGGCGGTGTCGGAAAAATATCCCGACCTTAAAGCCAACCAGAATTTCCTCGCCTTGCAATCGCAACTCGAAGGAACCGAAAACCGCATCGCCGTCGCGCGCCGCGATTATATCGGTATGGTGCAAACCTATAATGTTCGCGTTCGCACTTTCCCTGGCAATATCTGGGCGATGTTCTATGGCGCGAAACCCAAAGCTGAATTCACCGCCAGCGAAGGCGCGGACAAAGTTCCCTCGATTAAGTTCTAACCGATGCGCCGCTCGCTCCTAGCTCTGGCCTTCCTCCTGCTCTGCGCCAGTGCGATTGCGCTCAGCTTTCCTGCGCTTACGGGACGGGTCGTGGACGATGCGCATATTTTGTCGCCTGCGAGCGTCCAAAGCCTCGACCAAACTCTCGCCGCATTCGAACAGGAATCCACCGATCAAGTCGTCGTCGCGACGATCCCCTCGCTGGAAGGAACGCCGATTGAGGATTACGGTTATCAGTTGGGCCGCCATTGGGGCATCGGGCAAAAAGGCAAGGATAACGGCGTTATCCTGCTCGTCGCTCCTGCCGAACGCAAAGTTCGCATTGAAGTCGGCTATGGCCTCGAAGGCACGTTGACGGATGCCATCTCTGACAAAATTATCCAAAGCATTATCCTTCCCTCCTTCCGTCAGGGGCAGATGGAAACAGGCGTCGTCAACGGTGCCTATGCGATTGTTTCAGCTTTGGGCGGGAAAATCAGCCCTGCTGCTGCACAAGCTCTGGCCTCGCAGCCGCAACCAGACAGCGGCGGCAACACTGGGCAGTTATTCTCTCTCCTTTTCTTCATTATCATCATCCTCCTGCGTTTTTTCCTCTTGCCGTGGTGGTTTCCCTTCTTCTTTCCGCTCGGCGGCAGAGGTTCCGGCTTTGGCAGCGGCGGCGGGTTCAGCGGTGGCGGCGGCAGTTTTGGCGGCGGAGGCGCATCAGGCGGATGGTAGACTCTCTCACTCACAGCGATCTGGACTATCTCGACGAAGCGCTGAAACTGGCCGAACAGAAAACCTCGGCGAAAATCAGCATCGTGGTTCGACCCGCGAGTGGGGCCTATCGGGAATATATCCTGGTCTATTCCCTCGTCTTCGGTAGTGCAGTGACTATTTTGCTGTGGGACTTCGCAATCGTGCGCAATTTTCTCTGGCTACTCAGCATCCAGCTAGGCATTGTCGCCCTCTGCGACATCGCCCATTCTATCGGCAATATCTTCGTGCCATTTGTACCCCGGAAAGTCCGGCATCACTTTGGCGCACAGGCAGCTATGCGCGAATATCATGAACTTCATGCGCAACAACCTCATGACGCGCCGTTTGTTCTGCTGTTCGTCTCGCTCGCCGAACGCTATGTGCATGTCGTGACGAACCCCGTTGTTCATAAACGCCTCCCCGGCAATTGGAACAAAATCACGGAAAGTTTCACCCACTCCGTCCGTCACCACAGCCTCCGCGCCGCCTGCGCCGAAGCTGCAGGCCACATCGCCGAAATCCTCGCCATTCATTTCCCGGCTTAGTTATCCCCGTTATCCACAGGTTAAACCCGGCGATTAGGCTGTAAGTTAGGCGTGGAAACCACCGCCGCCTATCTGCTAGCATCCCTGTATGTCCGAACTCGTCACCCTTCCCGCGCTCCGCGCGATTTCTTCGTCCGACGCCATTGGCGCCGTGCGCACGCCTCCGCATAACATCGAAGCGGAACAGGCGTTGCTGGGCGCGCTGCTCGTCAACAATGTCGTGTTTGAGCGAACCAGCGAGCTGTTGCAGTCCGAACATTTCTATGACCCTGTTCACGGTCGCATTTACGGCGCGATTGCCACGCTGATTAATCGCGGGCAAATCGCAGACCCCAAAACCCTGCGCGGGTTATTCGATAACGATCCTGCGCTGGCCGCCGTCGGAGGGGCTAATTACCTCGTCGATCTCGCCGCCAATATCGTTACTATTTTCAACGTGCAGGATTACGCGCAGCTGATCCACGATCATTATCTGCGCCGCCAGTTGATTATGCTCGGCACCGATGTCGTCAACGACGCGTTCCAGCATGATCTCGACAAACCGGCATCATCGCAGATCGAAATCACCGAAGGCAAACTGTTCGAACTGGCCCGCACCGGGCAAACTGATCGCGGTTTCGTTAAACTGGAAAAAGCTCTCGCCGTTTCTATCAAGATGGCCGAGGAAGCCCATAAGCGCGACAGTCACATCACAGGCGTTACGACAGGCTTGCGCGATATGGATCGCAAAATGGGCGGTCTGCAACGCTCCGATCTCATCATCCTCGCCGGACGACCGTCGATGGGTAAAACCGCGCTGGCGACCAATATGGCATTCAACGCCGCGCATGCTTATTATAAAACCGAGGGCCGCGAGGGTTCCGGCGTCGCGTTCTTCTCTTTGGAAATGTCGAGCGAACAATTGGCGACCCGTTTGCTGGGCGATTTTTCCAGCGTGCCTTCCGATAAAATCCGTCGCGGCGAAATCAAGACCGAAGATTTCACCAAATTCGTCGAAGCGTCACAAACCTTGTCCCGCGTTCCGCTTTACATCGACGACACGCCCGCGCTTTCGGTTTCCGGCCTGCGTACCCGCGCGCGTCGTTTGAAACGAATGGTTCCGCATCTGGGCATGATCGTCATCGATTACTTGCAATTGCTTCACGGCAGCGGCGGCAAGCGCGACGAGAACCGCGTGCAGGAAGTTTCCGAAATCACCCGCAGCCTGAAGGCTCTAGCCAAAGAACTCGACGTTCCGGTACTGGCCCTGTCACAGCTTTCCCGCGCGGTCGAGCAACGCGAAGACAAAAAACCTCAGCTTTCGGATTTGCGCGAATCCGGCTCTATCGAACAAGACGCCGACGTTGTCATGTTCGTGTACCGCGAAGAATACTACCACTCGCGCAGCGAACCGACACAGCGACCAGACGAAGATCAGAGCAAATTCAACGACCGTTATAGCCGGTGGCAACAGCGCGGCTCGGAAATCAGCAACATTGCCGAAGTCCTTATCGCCAAACAGCGCCACGGCCCTATCGGCACGGTCGAGCTGCATTTCGACGGCCAGTTCACGCGCTTCTCGGATCTGGCAAAACAGTTTGGCGAAGAACACTAACCGCTCAAGCACATGTCCAGACGCACCCTCGAAACGCCCCGTCTTATTTTACGCGAGTGGAGGGATGAGGATGTCGCACCTTTCGCCGCCCTCCTCGCCGATCCCGCAGCGATGGAACATATTCCCCTGCCCGACCGTTTGAACCCCACCGCAATCACAACATCTCTCCGCGATCATTTCGCGCGGCCCGACGGCCTCGGCTGGTGGGCGGTTGAGGAACGCGGCGGCGCAGGTTTCATTGGCTTCACCGGGATTTCAAACGTACGCCTTGATGTGCCTTTCGTGCCCGCGATCGATATCGGCTGGTGCCTGTCGCCCGCGCATTGGGGCAAAGGCTATGCCTATGAATCGGCGAAAGCAGTCACCGAATACGGATTCAAAACTCTCGGCCTTCCCGAGATTGTCGGCTTTACCGTCCAATCGAACCAGCGCGCGCGGGCCTTAATGGAACGTCTCGGCATGACGCGAAACCCCGCTGAAGATTTCGACGACATCCGCCTTGAAGAAGGAACCTCCTTCAGGCGCAATGTTCTTTATCGGTTGAAGAATATTTAGGAGCCCAAGCACCCCTTTAAAGACAGAGATGAAAGTAAATACCCCATTGTATTAACCATAATTATTTTAGAATATGCATCCATTGCGAAGATATTGCCCTTAAAACTAGAAATTTGGAGAAAGAAATAAAATGAACACATCTATTGTTGGGATTGCTTGGCGGAATGCGAATGATGAGCTTCTTCAAGTCCCTTTTGGTTGCCGAATTCTTGAGATTAAGTCGAAAGAGGCCCCCCCCCCTCTGAGGGCCCGGCATGCGGTTTTCCTGTGCGCACAGATTTAACCGTGAAGCTGACAAACCCCAGAAGCTCTGGTGCCGTTGAAACTATTACAATTCTTGCAAATGATCGTCCGAGGACGCCAATTTATACAGAGGATGGATATCAGTTCCTCGGCACGCTAAAAAGCTGAAGACGATTTTAAATAACCGATAAAGGCTATTCTTACTTCTTCCGCGTATACGCCTCACCCCGGTTTGGGGCCAGCATTGCCCCTCAATTTCGCAGCGTATTCGTAGACAGCTCCAATAAACCTTTGCCCGAAATCAAGCTTGTCGAAACGGGCCACTAAATCCTCAGCCTTAACGCCTTCAAGATCAGGCGAGAAAGCGACTGGCTCACCAGTCGTCGCCAGAACTCTGCCGGTCACAAGATTATTTGCTACTTCGTAGAAGACGCCATTGCGCTCGATGTTAGACATTATTCTTTCTTCTTCCTTGTAAACGCCGCCGCCAATTTCCGCATCGTCGTGGCTTGCCGCTCAGTCGATTTCGGCGGCGGCAATCCGGGGGTTTTGCGCTTGTCGTGCGGCAAATGCAGCGCGGCAGATGTAATGATGTCGTCAATCGTGTTGCGCGAGATATTATCGGGGCCGTTTTCATCGTTGCCTGCTTCGGCGTGGCGCACATGATGATCGACGAGCCCGGCTGCTATCGCTTTCAAATGCGGCTTGGTCATTTCGAGCAGCAGCGAAGGATCGCGCACGGCCCAGGTGATGAGAAGCTTGTAGGCGTCGCGCTGGTTATTAGCCGTCGCGAGCAAGGCTTCTTTGATTTTAGCGCGTATGAGGCTGTCCGGCATGGGCGAATCTCCCTGATGTCCTTGAATCCTAAGCGAAAG
>JBAVWC010000036.1:0-3074 GCA_049697595.1 Alphaproteobacteria bacterium | reverse complement strand
GATCAGCGAAGTGATGGCGGCGCATTCTCTGAAGGCGGATAGGGTCAAGTTTGAATTGGATGTGGACGAGATCCCTCTCACGCTCACCGCAGCCGCGGCTTTTGGGCAGATGATGAACGAACTCCTTTCCAATTGCCTCGAGCATGGTCTCCCAAACGGAAGCGCGGGCAAGATCTATATTTCACTTCGACGCGCGGCAAACGGCGTCCAAATGGCCATTCGAGACAATGGCGCAGGTCTGCCTGAGGGCTTTGATCCCTCTCTGAGTGATTCAGTCGGGCTCAATATGGCAGCCGCCGGGGCGCGTCAGCTTGGAGGAACTCTAACCTTCACGTCGAGCGGAGGTTGCCAGGTGCAGGCTGAACTGACCCGGCTAAGTGAGCGAGCAAAAGCGGAGCGCGCGGGCATCGCGCGAATGATCGCGATGGCCATGGATATGAGCTGTCTGCAATCCGGCATGTTGCAAGGCTAGAAAGGGTTTGGGCTGGCGGGCGCGAATTTCAATCTGCGCTGCCAGAATGATTGGCCGATCCGGGGGTTCATCAAAGGCTACCTTTTAGGGACTTTTCATTCCTTCGCTCCAAATGCGGAATTCCGCTCCAAGAGATCGTTGTTCATTCGTTTCCGTCAATCCGGAACTTAGCTATCATCGCTCAGATTCGGTTGTCGGAGCAATGATAAGTGGCCTTGAATGACAACAATCGCGATGCAGCGGTGCTTCAGGATGCGCGCGAGAAGGCTGCGCTGCTGACCTCGATTGCCGATTTCTCCGACGATGCGATTGGCTCCAGCCTGCTGGATGGAACCATCCTGAGTTGGAACCGAGGGGCCGAGCAGATTTATGGCTATACCGCGACTGAGATCATTGGCCGCAACGCCAGCTTGTTTTTCCCCGAAGAGGTGCGCGAGGAGGAGGGCCGGTTAGTTGCGCAGTTGGCCGCCGGATTGGTGGTCGATCGCTTTGAGACGGTGCGTCTGCGCAAGGACGGAACAAAGTTTGATGCTTGCGTTACCTCATCGCCCATGCGCGACGCGAAGGGCAACATCATCGGCTTATTCAGGATGATTCGCGATATTTCCGCTCAGAAACGAGCAGAGCAGGAGATCGCCAACAATTCGCTGCGGCTGAAAGTAATGATCGACAGCACGCTTGACGGGCTGATCACAATTGACGACAAGGGCATCATTCAGACATTGAACTCGAGTGCGGAGCGGATGTTCGGGTTCACCCGCGAACAAGCGGTCGGCCTGAGTTTCGATGTGCTGGCCCCGGATGCCTTTCGCACCGCCAATAATGGTCATTCCTCGATCGACTTGAAGGCGGGCGAAGTCAAAATTGTGGGCGTCGGGCGAGAGGTGACAGGAAAGCGAAAAGGCGGAACTGTTTTCCCCATGGACCTGACCGTCACCGCGTTCCGTGTTGCGGACGACTCAGGGTTTGTAGCCATCGTTCGAGATATCACCGCGCGCAAAATGGTTGAGGACAATAGCGCGCTGCTGCTTGCCTCGATTGTCGCCTCTTCTGACGACGCGATCATTAGCAAGGGCTTGAACGGCCAAATCACATCGTGGAACGGCGGCGCAGAGCGGATATTCGGCTTCGCTGCACGCCAGGCCATCGGCCAGCCCATCCAAATTATCATTCCGCCGGACAAGGTGGAGGAAGAAGCAGACATCCTTGCGCGAATGAATCGAGGTGAAGTGCTTCAACATTTTGAGACCGTTCGCAAAACGGCCAGCGGGGAACGCCTCGCCGTGGAAATCTCCGCATCCCCGGTTCGGGATGGAGCTGGCAATCTGATCGGCTCGTCAAAGATCATCCGTGACGTCACCGAGCGGAATCTAGCTGAAGCAGAGCAGATTCGCACCGCCACCAGACTTCGCGCCGTGCTCGAAAACGCTGCGGATGGGTTGATCACGATCGATTCGCACGGCGTCGTTGAGAGCTTTAACCCAGCCTGCGAGCGAATCTTCGGCTACAAGAGCGAAGAGGCGATCGGCCAGAACGTCAACATACTTATGCCTGAGCCGTATCGCAGTGAACACGACGGGTATATTGCCCGCTACATCAAGGAGGGAAAGCCTCGCGTCCTTTGCACGTCGGGCCGGGAAGTCAGCGGCAGTCGCAAGGACGGCAGCGTGTTTCCCATGGACCTTTCCGTGGCCGTTTTCGAATTGGGGGACGGCAAGCATTACTCCGGAATTGTCCGAGACATCACCGAGCGCAAAGCGGTGGAGGCTGAGCGGGAAAGAATTGCGGCCGAGTTGGCCCGTTATACGCGGGCACTCGAGCACAGCAACCTGGAATTGGATGCCTTTGCATTTGCCGCGTCGCATGACCTCAAGGCGCCGCTTCGGGTCATCCACAACGCCTCCAAGTGGATAGAGGAGGATCTGGCGGAGAATCTGACCGGCGAGGTGCGAGAGAACATGACCTTGCTGCGCAGCCGAGTGCAGCGCATGGACAAGCTGCTCGACGACCTGCTCGCATATTCTCGCATTGGCCGCGAAACGGACGACCGTCAGGCTGAAGAAATCTCAGGCGCAGCTCTGATGGAAAACATTCATGGACTAATCGCACCGCCTGAAGGCTTTATCGTTGATTCCTGCATTACGCTGGCCGGCATCCAGGTTTTCCGCATGCCCTTGCAGCAGATTCTCATCAATCTGATTTCGAACGCCATCAAGCACCACGACAAGAAAGAAGGCCGCATTGAAATCTCCGTCGAAGATCTGGGCGCAAAGTTCCGCTTCAGCGTCAAAGATGACGGTCCCGGAATCCCCGTCGAGTACCACGAAAAAATCTTCAAGATGTTTCAGACCTTGAAGCCAAGGGACCAGGTGGAAGGCAGTGGGATGGGCCTGGCCCTGGTGCGCAAGCATGTGGAGATGGCGGGCGGCGAGGTCAAGCTGAAGTCGGCGATTGGCCAGGGCAGCACCTTCACTTTTACCTGGCCGAAAGATAACGGAATCCTGCATAAAATGAAACGGGAATTCAAACAAATCGGAGAAGCATCATGACACGGCCTTCCGGCTCAACCCTCGTTCCCATCCGCATCCTGCTTGTGGAGGAC
>JBAVWC010000035.1:0-1611 GCA_049697595.1 Alphaproteobacteria bacterium | reverse complement strand
GCTACCAGTCGTCGATCCTCGCCATTGCGCGGAACTACGTCAACACTCCGGCAACCGCCGAAGACGTCGCGCAGGATACGTGGATAGCCGTACTTCGTGGCGCCGAGAAGTTTGAAGGTCGATCCTCGTTCAAGACATGGCTCTTTCAGATTGCCGCGAACAGAGCGCGACGCACCGGGACTCGTGAGCATCGGGTCATCAGCGTAGATCCGGTCGACCCTGTGGCTTCGTCACGCTTCAACAGCGGCGGAATGTGGAACGAGCCACCAGAACCGTTCACCGAGCTGCTCGCAAAACAGCTGGACAACGCAAACGTGCTGCGATGTGTTCGCGAAGCAATCAGCAAGCTTCCGGACCCGCAGAAATCAGTCGTAACACTTCGCGACGTTGAGGGACTATCTACCAATGAAGTCGCCAACATTCTCGATCTCTCCGTGGGCAACACTCGCGTCCTGCTTCATCGAGCCCGAGCAGTGATTCGCACGTCACTCGAGGAATTCAAAGGGGCGGAGCACTGATGGCCTTCGTTAAGAACATCAACTGCCACGAAGCGGTCTCCCTGATCAGCGACTATCTCGACGGTGCCCTGACGGGTAGAAACCGTCGCCGGCTGGAACACCACTTGGCGGGGTGCGATGCGTGCAGCGCGTACCTTGAACAGATGCGCGCGACCATTGCCCTGACCGGCTCTGTCGGTCCCGACGATCTCGATCCCGAAGCGCTCGAAACACTGGTGGAGATCTTCGACCGCTATCAGGACGAGACAACGGACGACAAGTAGCAGATCTCGAACTCTCCAGCGACGATGACCCGGGACCGGGTCGACCCGGACCGCGGACGACGAACCACAACAGGACCTGTGATCAGCCGTTCTGGCCTCGTGTCGGCCAATCAAGGGTTCCCGCTCAGCTCTGCAGCCTCGCTGTAACGGTTACGAGCTCCGTGATACTAAATCAGCGGAGCAAGGAGCAGGTATGGAGCAACCCTCAGAGTCGAAGTTCGCCAAAGTGCCGGTCGGCCGAAGAGTATTTCTTGGCATGGCGGCACTCGGCGCGGCGGGGATCGCCTTCGGTGCCGAGGCCCAGAACCTTGTCGGAAACAAGCTGGGCTCGGGAATCGCGTCGTTTTTGCCGGGGGGCGACCATTTCCGGATCTATTCGATCACGGGGAGCTATCCCTACATCAGCACTCGCAAATATCGACTCGAGGTGAGCGGTCTCGTCGAACGAACAGCCACCTACACGCTCGCTGACCTCCAGTCAATGCCCGCGTACGAGATGGTGAAGGGCTTTCAGTGCGTCACCGGATGGCGCGTTACCAACGTTCAATGGAAGGGTGTCCAGTTGTCGCACCTCCTCAAGGAGGCTGGTATTCGACCGAGCGCCGTAGCCCTCAGCTTCGACTCCTACGACCGTGCCGACACCGAGAGCCTGACTCTCGACCAGGCCCACCTGTCTGACGTCATCGTCGCCTACGAGATGCTCGGCGCTCCCGTGACGAGAGCACACGGCGGTCCGGTCAGACTCGTCGTTCCCCAGATGTACGGATACAAGTCGCTCAAGTGGTTGTCGGCGATTCGCGTGGTCGACCGGGTCGAACCCGGGTACTGGG
>JBAVWC010000034.1:0-1827 GCA_049697595.1 Alphaproteobacteria bacterium | reverse complement strand
ACGATCTCGTCAGGCCGAGGCGAAAATGGGGATTTTCGAGCACCGGAGCGGAGCGTATTCTATATAGGTGAGCACCGGAGCACAGAAAATACACATTTGCAGCCCGGCATCACGAGATCGTGAACAGGTTCTTAGAGCTTTGTTTGACTTTTGCGCCTCACCGCATAAACTCCTTTTGAGCCTGTACACCCCAACCCCCTTTGCCGCTGATGAAACTTTTTCGTGTTTCCTGTCTTGTCTTCGTCGCGTTGATGTCTGGTGCGCCCGCCATTGCGCAAGACTCGACACCGGCAAGCGGGACATATACCGAAACCCGTTTATCGGCGCTGGAAGAACAGATGCGCGTTCTCGATGGCCGCATTGAACAAGTTGAATTTGCGGTACGGCGTCTCGATCAAACTTTGCAAAGAATGCAAAGCGACAATGATGCGCGCCTGACCAAGATAGAAGCGGCGCAAACCGCAGCGGCCACAGCAGCGGCAGCGCCCCCTGTCACGGCACCGCCGCCCGCAACACCCCCATCGTCTACGCCTGTTCCCCCTGCCGCCGCACCCGCAGAAACAAGCGCGCCGGTTGATGCCAATGGCAGTTTGGGCGCTTTGAAAATGCAGAACGGCAAAGTCACCGGCGGCACCAATAACCCGCAATCGCCGCCTTTGCCCGCCACGCCCCCCGATTACGGTCTGACGCCGGCTGAGCAATATGAACGCGCCTTTACGTTGCTGCGGCAAGCGAATTACCCCGAGGCCGAGCTGGCGTTCAAAACCTATATCGACAAAAACCCCAAAGACAAATTGATCGACAACGCCAAATACTGGTATGGCGAAACGCTTTATGTGCGCGGGCGGTTTAGCGAATCTGCGGTCGCTTTCGCCGACGCCTATCAGCAAAACACGCAAGGCAGCAAGGCCCCAGACAGCCTGTTGAAACTTGCGATGTCGCTGGCCGCTTTGGACAAGACGCCCGATGCCTGTGTGACGCTGCTAGAACTGAAGACAAAATATCCTTCCGCCGCGCCGACGATCAAAGCCCGCGCCGAGGATGAACGCACCCGCCTGAAATGCCCGGCGCATTAAACCTTCCCATCGACGCAGAAGAATTTGCGCGTCTGCTGGAGAATTATGCGCCGTCTCTTTCCGTGCCTCTCGCGCTGGCCGTTTCCGGCGGGCCCGACAGCATGGCTTTGGCGTTTTGCGTCAAACGCTGGGCGCAGCGAGAAGCAATCGCCTTCATCGTCGATCATGGCTTGCGCGCGGAATCGGCGACAGAGGCGCTTCAGGTTAAAGCTGCGCTGGAACAAATGGGCATCCGTGCTGAAATTCTGCGCTGGGAGCACGAAACCGTTACAACTGGCTTACATGAAAAAGCCCGCGAGGCGCGTTATCGTTTGCTGACCGATGCCTGCCGCCGTCACGGCGCCGCTGATTTGCTGATCGCGCATCACCGCGACGATCAGGCCGAAACGATCTTGATGCGTCTGGCCAAAGGCAGCGGCGTCGAAGGGCTGGCGGGCATGCAGGATCAGACGATGCGCGACGGCATCCGCTTTCTGCGGCCTTTTTTGTCTTTGCCCAAAGAGCGACTGGTCGCGACATGCGTGGCAGCCGCAATCCCCTTTGTGACCGATCCCAGCAACGATCATAAAAAATTCGCGCGCGGTCGCTTGCGCAAAATTCTGCCAGCGCTGGCCGAAGAAGGACTGACGGTCGAAAGCCTGATCGGCCTCGGCGCGCGCGCGGCCGAAGCCAAAGAGGCGCTGGATTATTATACCAAAGCCTTGCTGCGCAACGCCGCGCAAACAGAGATCGGCGGCAACGTCCGCATCGA
>JBAVWC010000033.1:0-1696 GCA_049697595.1 Alphaproteobacteria bacterium | reverse complement strand
GTCCAGGCCAGCGCCAACTCCGCCAAAGGCAACTTCGACGGCCCGCGCCAGGACTACCAGATCGACGCCAACGACCAGATCACCGACGCCAAAGACTATAACGACGTCGTGATCTCCTACCGCAACGGCGCGCCCGTCTTTGTCAAAGACGTGGCCAGCGTGGTCAACGGCGTGGAGGATGAAACCCGCGCGGCGTGGATGAACCAGACACCCGCGGTCATTCTCAATATCCAGCGCCAGCCCGGCGCCAACACCATCACCGTCGTCAATCGCATTCGCGCCATCTTGCCGGTGCTCGAGGCGAATCTGCCCGCCTCCATCAAGGTCACCACCATGACCGACATGACCACCAGCATCAATTCCTCGGTGCACGACGTCGAGTTCGAACTGATGCTGACCATCGGCCTGGTGGTGATGGTCATCTTCCTGTTCCTGCGCAATCTCTCCGCCACCATCATTCCCAGCATCGCCGTGCCGCTCTCGCTGGTGGGCACTTTCGCTGTGATGTACCTGCTCGGCTACTCGCTGGACAACCTCTCGCTGATGGCGCTGACCATCTCCACCGGCTTCGTGGTCGACGACGCCATCGTCATGATCGAGAACATCTCGCGCTATCTGGAGGAGGGCATGCCCCCGCTGCAAGCGGCGCTGACCGGCGCGGGGCAGATCGGCTTCACGATTGTTTCGCTGACGGTCTCGCTGATCGCCGTGCTCATCCCGCTGCTGTTCATGGGCGACGTGGTCGGTCGTCTCTTCCGCGAGTTCGCCGTCACCCTGGCCGTCACCATCGTCATCTCCGCGGTGGTCTCGCTTACGCTGACGCCGATGATGTGCTCGCGCATCCTGCGCCACAAGTCCAAGGAACAGCAGGGCCGCTTCTACAACTGGTCGGAGCGCGTTTTCGAGCGCATGATCGCGTTCTACGGCCGCACCCTCCGCGTAGTTCTGCGCTACCAGGGATTCACGCTGCTGGTGGCTGCCGCCACGCTGGTGCTCACCATCGTGCTTTACATCCTCATCCCCAAGGGATTTTTCCCGGTGCAGGATACCGGCGTCATCCAGGGCATCTCGCAGGCGCCGCAGTCCATCTCCTTCGCGGACATGGTCACCAAGCAAAAGGCGCTGGCCAGCATCATTCTCAAGGACCCTGCCGTCGAGAGCATCAGCTCGTTCATCGGCGCTGACGGCGTCAACACCACGCTGAACAGCGGCCGCATTTCCATCAACCTGAAGCCGATTGAGGAGCGCCACACAAGCGCCTCCGACGTGATTCGCCGTCTCCAGGCCAGCCTGCAGCAGGTCTCCGGCATTCGCCTTTACATGCAACCGGTGCAGGACATCACCGTCGACGACCGCGTCAGCCGCACCCAGTACCAGTACACGCTTGTCGATCCTGACGTTGACGAACTGAATGACTGGACCAATCGTTTTGTCACACAGCTCAAGAAGCTGCCGGAGCTGGAAGACGTCGCCACCGACCAGCAGACCGGCGGCCTGGCCGTCTCGCTGGCGATCGACCGGGTCACGGCATCACGCCTAGGCATCGCGCCCACCACCATCGACAACACGCTGTACGATGCATTCGGCCAGCGTGAGATCAGCACGCTCTACACGCAGCTCAACCAGTATCACGTGATCCTGGAGACGGCTCCCGAGTGGCAGCAGAATCCAAATCGATTGAACGATCTCTATATCC
>JBAVWC010000032.1:0-2354 GCA_049697595.1 Alphaproteobacteria bacterium | reverse complement strand
GTTCCTGTGTGAACCATTGTTGGACTCTTGTCGCGCAGACGCGCGACGCTGGATTCCCGCCTTCGCGGGAATGACGATCATTTGTGGTTTGCTCTTGGCGGCATCTCCTGCCCGCGCCGACATCACGATTGTCGCGCAGGGGTCGATCACGGGGCAGGACGCGACATCGGGCGAGCAATTGCAGAACGGGGTGCAGGCTGCTGTCGATTCAATCAATGCCAGCGGCGGCGTGCTGGGGCAGAAATTGCGGTTGGTGATTAAAGACGATGCTTGCGATCCTAAGCAGGGTGTTGCTGTTGCTAATGAATTGGGGGACGGCAGCGTTTTTGCGGTGATCGGGCCGACTTGTTCAGGCACTGCCATTCCGGCTTCCAAGATTTTTAATGAGGAGGGCATTATTATGATTTCGCCTTCCGCGACTAATCCCGAACTGACAGAACAGAAATTGAATAACGTGTTTCGCACCTGTGGCCGCGACGATCAGCAAGGGAAGGCGATTGCCGATTATATTCTGAAGAATGACAAGGCGGCCAAGGTCGCGGTCATCGACGACAAAACCGCTTATGGCCACGGCATCGCCGACGAAGTCGTGCGCGGCTTGAACAAAGGCGGCATCAAGGAAAAAATGCGCTGGTCGATTACGCGGGGCGAACGCGATTACGCCTCGCTGATCGCCAAGCTGAAGGCAAACGATGTCGGCGTGGTTTTCTTTGGCGGCTATCACACCGAGGCCGGGTTGATCGTGCGGCAAATGCGCGATGCCGGATTGACTGCGCTGTTTATCAGCGACGATGATTTGACGACGCATGAATTCTGGTCGATCACGGGGCCGGCGGGCGAGGGGGCGATGATGAGTTTTTCGCCCGATCCGCGTCCGTTGCCCGAAGCTGCCGATGCCGTGAAACGTATTCGCGCGCGCGGGTTTGAACCGGAAGGGATAACGCTTTATTCCTATGCGGCTGTTCAGGTTTTGGCCGAAGCGGCGCAGCGGGCGGGGTCTGTCGATGCCGCCAAAACGGCGCTCGCGCTGCATCAGGGGAAATATGCGACGGTGGTCGGTGACATTACGTTTGACGCCAAGGGCGATGTAACCGATCCCGATTATATTCTCTATCGCTGGTCAAAGGGCGATTATGCGGCAATCGCGCAGTGAATCCACGAAAGGTTTCTGAATGATACGTTCTTTGTATGACTGGATTCTGCGTCAGGCGGAAAAGCCTTATGCCGAGTGGATTTTGTTTTCGATGGCTTTTGCGGAATCTTCGGTCTTTCCTTTGCCGCCCGATGTTTTATTGCTGCCGATGGCAATGGCGCGGCGCGATAGGGCCTGGCGTTTTGCGACGATCTGCACGGTCGGGTCTGTGTTGGGCGCCATGCTGGGATATGGCATCGGCGCTTTGGCAATGGCGACTTTGGGGCAATGGATCGTTGATACCTATCATTTGCAGAATGCGTTTCAGACTTTTCATGACGGGTTCAACAAATGGGGCGTGTGGATTATTATCCTTAAGGGGTTGACGCCTATTCCATTCAAACTGGTGACAATCGCGAGCGGCGTCGCGGGGCTTAATCCGGCCCTGTTTTTGCTGGCCTGTATTGTCACGCGTGGCTCGCGATTTTTTCTGGTCGCAGCTTCGGCGTATAAATTCGGCGCACCTATTCGCTCCTTTGTCGACAGACATCTAACCTGGGTCGCGCTTGGCGTGCTTGCGGCAATTGCCGTGGGGTTCTGGCTGGTGGTGGGCTGATGAGATCAGGAACAGGTTCTAACCGCACTTTGTTTGCGGCGATTGGTCGGGCGGGGCGGTTGTTGAACGTTGTGGAAGAACAAATCCCAGCTCGCCAAGTTTTTGCAGCAGGTGGTGTGCGGCGTCTTCGGCGTCGGTATAGATGAAATAGGAGCCGCGGCTGACGGTGATTTCTTTTCGTTTTTCGTCGGGCGATAAACGGGGGTTTTCCGGATTGTCGATGACGACGAAAGGTTTGTTCTGCGCTAAAAGATTTTCAATCTCGATGCGCGTCCAGGTGCCATAGGGGCTAAAAACAAAGGCGGCGTCGCAGGCGGCGGCGAGAACGGCGGAATCGTCGCCCCATTCCTGACCGCAGAAGACTTCGAATGTCGGGCTTTCGTGACGGTTGAGGATCCCGGATTGGGGCAAGGTTGCCAGAATCGGTTGGCGTTTGGTGACGGCGTTTAAATAACTGATGCGCGGGATGCCGAATGAGCCTTCTTCCGCGCCCGCCCACCCGCCCATGCCGATCATCACCTTGTCGCCCAGACGGTCTTCGATGACCGAGAAAATGCTGTCGACGGCTTTGGTTTGATTATGCGTCGCGCAGGTATGGGGCGTTTG
>JBAVWC010000031.1:0-4149 GCA_049697595.1 Alphaproteobacteria bacterium | reverse complement strand
CGAATCCGTCAGCGGCGTTTTCGGGCGATACGGCTTTGCCCTTTTTGCCGCCTTTGCCGCTCGCGGCTTGTTCGCGGGCAACGCGGCGCTGGGCGCGCTTGACGGCGGCTTCCAGATCCGACTGCTTGCACAGGCCCAGCAGAACGGGGCTATGCGGCTTGATGTTGGTCGCGTTCCAATGCGAGCGGTCGCGCACTTTGGCGATCGTTTCCTTGGTCGTGCCGAGCAGGCGCGCGACTTGCGCATCGAGCAGCTCGGGGAAGTTTTTGATCAGATACGCAATCGCGTCCGGCTTCTCGCCGCGTTTGGACACTGGCGTGTAGCGAGCACCCTTGGTGCGCGCGACAGGTTGCGGCAAATCGTTCTTGGTCATCTTTAAACGCGCGCGCGGATCGTTTTCGCAACGCTTGAGTTCTTCCAGCGACAATTGACCGTTATAAACGGGATCAAGGCCGACAATGCCCACAGCCACTTCGCCGTCGGCAATCGCCTGGACTTCCAGTTTGTGCAAGCCGCAGAATTCCGCGACCTGTTCGAAAGTCAGCGCGGTGTTTTCAACCAGCCACACGGCGGTCGCTTTGGGCATAAGGGGCAGGGCCATCTGTATCTCCATAAAAAAAACAAAAGATCGGGGCCCTGCCGGACGCGGTGAGGCGACCGAACGATCCACTCATATTCGATTGTGAGGATCGATTTAAAGTCCCCGATCAGGAAACTTCGAGGACTATTTTACCGATCTGCGCGCCAGATTCCATAACTTTATGCGCCTCGGCGACATTTTTTAGGGGAAAGGACTGAAAAATCACAGGTTTTATCTGTCCCGAGGCCACCCAGGGCCAGACTTTCGCCTCTACTTCGGCGATCAAACGCGCTTTTTCCGCGTCGTCGCGTGCCCGCAAAGTCGATCCGGTCAAGGTCAGCCGTTTTTGCATGATGACGCCGACATCGATTTCCGCCAGCGGGCTGCCCTGCGAGGCGATGCTGACATGCCGTCCGAGATGCGCCAAAGCATCCAGATTGCGCTTGATGTATTCGCCGCCGACCATATCGAGAATGACATCGACGCCGCGACCGTCGGTATAGTTTTTAACGGGGGGAACAAAATCCTCGCGCTTGTAATCGACCACCAGATCTACGCCCATCTTGCGGCATACGTCCATTCTATCCAGCGAGCCTACCGTCACGAAAATCTTTGCGCCGTGGGCCTTAACCATTTGGATGCCCGCTATGCCGATGCTGCTGGTGCCCCCGTGAATCAAGACGGTTTCCTTGGGTTTTAACGCCGCGCTTTCAAACACATTGGCAAAGACGGTCAGGATCGCTTCCGGCAAAGAGGCGGCGTCTTTCAAACTTATATTTGCCGGAACAGACAGACAATGATTGCCCGGTACCGTGACATATTCGGCATAGCCCCCGCCCCCCAGAAGCGCGCAGACCTTGTCGCCGACTTTCCATTTTTGCACGCCCTTCCCCAAGGCCGCGACCGTGCCGGACACTTCCAGGCCCATTATTTCCGAGGCACCGGGCGGCGGGGGGTATTTCCCCTTTCGCTGCAAGAGATCGGCGCGATTAACACCGGCGGCGGCGATTTTGATAAGCACTTCATTTTCGCCCGCCACGGGCATGGGGCGTGGAGCGAGACGCATAACGCTGGGATCGCAAAACCCCGTACATACGACGACTGTCATTTCTGTGGATAACATGCCTGGATTGTAAAACATTGAGAAGTTTTCTGCAACCAGATAAATTTGTATGACGTTGAATCCAAACGGAAATTTTATAATAAAAAAGCAGGTTGCTCTTATCGACTGTTTCTGTCTATCATAAGGCATCTTCCGGCCCCTTTTGCGCGAATGGTTTGCGCATCGGCGGTAAAAGACAGGAAATTCAATTATTTGTATCCTGATCTGCCGGGCAAACTGAAAAGCGCGGCTTCGTCCGGTCTTGAAACACAAGATAGGGCGCAAGGGAACGCGAGATACCGGAAGCTCCAGTCTGGAGAATCCGGCGTACAGGCAACCAATTTGCCGATTCTGGCGCCACTAAGGGTTCTTATGCACCCTACCGGCGACGCATCGGCGGGAGAATTAAATGACGAAGCGTATGTTAGTGGATGCGACGCATCCGGAAGAAACTCGTGTAGCAATTGTCGGCGAACGCCGCCTCGAAGATTTCGACTTCGAAAGTGCAAGCAAAAAGCAGCTCAAAGGCAATATCTATCTTGCCAAAGTCATTCGCATCGAACCGTCTTTGCAGGCGGCCTTTGTCGAATATGGCGGTAATCGCCACGGTTTCCTGCCTTTCAGCGAAATTCACCCCGATTACTTCCGTATCCCGGTTGCCGACCGTCCGCATGATGCCGAGGAAGCGGAATCCGAAGTCGAAGCCGACGACGAATCCGAAATTTCTGCCGAAGCCTATGCCGAAGAAATTCGCGCTTATCAGGCCGAAGTCGTCGATCATTAACATGATCACGAACATATCGAACATCCGCAAGTAGCCCCCGTTCCCGAAAGCGTTTTGCTGGATGCGCCGCAAATCCTCGCGGTATCGGTCGAAGCCGAAGAAGCCCCTGTTACCGCTTTTGTTCCTGCAGCCGAAACCGCGATTGTCGGTCTGGGCGTCGAAGCCGGAAGCGAATTGGGACTCATCACCGATTTCGGCAATGCCGTCGTTGATCCGGGCTTTGCGCCTGCCGCACCTGTTGAGACCGTCGGCGGCGAAGTGGCCGAGGAAGAAGAAGCCGAAGAACGCAGCTATCGCCCGCGCCGCCCGAATTACAAGATTCAGGAAGTCGTCAAACGCCGTCAGGTCATGCTGATCCAGGTGGTCAAGGAAGAACGCGGCAACAAGGGCGCTGCTCTGACAACATTCCTGTCGCTAGCAGGACGTTATTGCGTTTTGATGCCCAACACCGATCGCGGCGGCGGCGTATCGCGCAAGATCACCAGCCACCAGGATCGCAAGCGCATGAAGGACATGCTCGATCAGCTGGAAACGCCCGAAGGTATGGCCGTTATCCTGCGCACGGCTGGCATGGAACAGGAACCTGCCGAAATTCAACGCGATCTGGAACATCTGCTGCGCCTGTGGAACAATATCCGCGAGGAAACGCTGGCTTCGACCGCGCCGACATTGATTTACGAAGAAGCCAATCTGATCAAGCGTTCGATCCGCGATTTGTATGCCGCCGACGTCGCCGAAATTCTCGTCGCGGGCAGCAAGGGTTATGAATTGGCGCATGAATTCATGCGCTCGCTGATGCCCGAAGATGTCAGCAAGGTTCGCCTTTACGAAGACCCCGTTCCGCTGTTCTTCCGCTATAACGTCGAAAAGCAGATCGATCAGCTTTACAATCCGGTCGTGCAGTGCCGCTCCGGCGGGTACATCGTTATTAATCCGACCGAAGCTTTGGTTTCCATCGACGTCAATTCCGGCCGCGCCACGCGCGAACGGAATATCGAAGGCACCGCGCTGAAAACCAATCTCGAAGCCGCCGACGAAATCGCGCGCCAATTGCGCTTGCGCGATCTGGCTGGCCTTGTCGTTATCGATTTCATCGATATGGAAGACGGGCGCAACAACGCCGCCGTCGAACGTCGCATGAAAGAAGCGATGAAAGCCGACCGCGCGCGTTTGCAGATCGGTCGCATTTCTCCCTTCGGCCTGATGGAACTTTCGCGCCAGCGTTTGCACCCCAGCCTGACCGAAATCAATTTCGAAACCTGCTCGCATTGCGCGGGCGTGGGTATGGTGCGTTCGGTAGATTCGTCCGCCATTTCCATTTTGCGCATGATCGAAGAAGAAGGCATTCGCCAACCCGGCGGCGAAATGGTTCTGCATGTGCCGACCAAAGTCGCTTTGTATATCCTGAACCAAAAACGCAGCGTTCTGCACGAAACCGAACGCCGTTATAATCTGCAAGTCCTGTTGCACAGCGACGATACGCTGGTGCCGCCCGATTTCCGCATGGAACGCGGCAACAAAGGAAGCGGCGAAAGAATCAGCCGCGCCGCCGTGGACAGCGACCAAATCCTCGCCGACATTCCGGCGCACGAAAGCAGCGAATTGCCGGAAACAACAACCGGCGAAGCTCAAACGTCATCGCGCCCCGAGGGCGACCGTTCCGGCGCACGCCGTGGCCGTTTT
>JBAVWC010000030.1:0-3688 GCA_049697595.1 Alphaproteobacteria bacterium | reverse complement strand
TTCTGGATTCCGGCTTGCGCCGGAATGACAAAAGATTTGAAGTTCGAGACATAAAATCCGGGTGATCACCTGACCATAAAATTAGAAAGGGATGCAATGTACAAAAGATATGCAGTGCTTGCGCTTTCAGGATTATTGCTATCGGGTTGTGCGCGTGATGCCCACCTCTATCCAGCTAACGACTCCGCAAATACAGGCGGAGTGCTGACCGCGCACTTCATGGATTATGGGAATGGTCACGGCGAAATTGAAATACCTATGCCCAGCGGGGAATTGCTCAAGGGAGAATATTCATTAGTGCGAGGTGGCTCTGTTGGATTTGGCAGTATCTATAGTTCTGTCTATGGAAAAGGAGGGAATGCCAGGATGACGGAGACATCTACATCTTATGAAGTTCCCGGTGGCAGCCCCGGGATGGCGTCTGCTTTCGGCGATTCAGGCACGTCTATGCAATGTGAATTTTATAATGATAACTTCAGTAATCATGGCTATGGCGGTTGCAGAAGTTCTGCAGGCGCTCTCTATCGTATCCAGTATTAGCAAATGAAATCCAGCCCCACCGAACCCCAAATCCTCGCCGCCCTCCGCTCCGTAAAATACAACGGCGAGGACATCGTCACGCGCAGCATGATCACAGGCATCACCCTGACCCCGGAAGGGCAGGGGACAAAAGTCAGCGTCATCCTGCAAATCGAACGCGCCGCCGATCAATCGCACCCAAACCAAAAAGTTGCCGACATCGACAGCCTCAAACAACAGGCCGAACATGCAATCGCGGCCGTCGCTGGCGTATCGTCTGTCGCCATTCTCCTCACCGCGCATCAAACAGCACAGCCGCAAAGGCAACCGCATGTGCCACAGAAACTATCTCTGCCCAACGTCAAATACATCGTCGCCGTGGCATCCGGCAAAGGCGGAGTCGGCAAATCGACAACTTCAGTTAATCTCGCGGCGGCATTGGTTCAAAAAGGGCTGAAAGTCGGCTTGCTCGACGCCGACATCTACGGCCCCTCGATCCCCCGCATGCTTGGTATCTCCGGCAAGCCGCCCGCGAACGAAGATAAAAAACTCATCCCCCACGAACGCTATGGCATGGCCGTGATGTCGATGGGTTTCTTAATCGCCGAAGACGCGCCGATGATCTGGCGCGGCCCAATGGTGCACAGCGCGATCACGCAATTGTTCCGCGATGTCGATTGGGGCGCGCGCGATATTCTGGTCGTCGATCTGCCGCCCGGCACCGGAGACGCGCAACTGACAATGTCGCAATCCGTTCCTTTATCGGGAGTCGTTATCGTCTCGACCCCGCAAGACATCGCCTTGCTCGACGCGCGCAAAGGCCTCGCAATGTTCCAGAAAGTCGAAGTTCCCGTCCTCGGCATCATCGAGAATATGAGTTATTTCCAATGCCCTCATTGCGGCACCCGCAGCGACATTTTCAGCCACGGCGGCGCGCGGCACGAGGCCGAAAAGCTGAAAGTCCCGTTTTTAGGTGAAATCCCCCTGGATATAGCTGTCCGCCAGAAATCCGACGAAGGAATGCCCCTAGCGCTGGCCGATCCCGACGGCGCAATAGCCGCCCAATACCGCGCGATAGCCGACAAATTATGGACCGCGCTGACCGCTTGACAGAAGCCCTCCATCCGACGATAAAACTCCTCAAGGGCCCGTAGCTCAGCTGGGAGAGCGCCTCGTTCGCAATGAGGAGGTCGACGGTTCGATCCCGTTCGGGTCCACCAATATTTCCGGCATATACAGCCTGTGCCGTGCGCCTCGCTCACGACAAAGAATCCTGGGGGCGTACATGCCAACCCAATCGAGGAACGCCCTAGCTCATTGGTTCTGCAAGAAATCTAACGGAAAAATGCGTTAACTTCTTGTCAACCTTGGGTGGCTAAAATCAACGAGAACTAGTTTTTCCCATTGCCCTGTCGGAGTACATACATGGTCAATCGTGTACTGATCGTTGACGACAATATGATGATGCGTCAACTGCTTGCTTCGCAATTAGGTGCCTTGGGATATAAGGGCGTTTCCAAGGCTGTGAATGGCGTCGATGCCATGAACCAGCTCATCGATTCAGCCGAGAATGACAACCCGTTCGATTTAGTGCTCCTTGACTGGAGCATGCCGGAAATGAACGGCTTGGATTTTCTCGTGAAATGCCGCGATGACGAGCGTTTCGCCAAGACAGCCATAATCATGATTACATCCGAGAGTGAGCAAGCCAATATGATGAAGGCACTGGAGGCAGGAGCCACATCCTATCTGATAAAGCCATTTTCTCCGCCGGCTCTTCAGGAAAAAATTAAGGAAGTTACAGCATGGATAGCCAAGACCAAACTTAATGCCAATGTATAGACGCGCATATGCAAAATAAAGACATTAAGCTTGCCGACAACATAACGGCAATCATTCGAAATTCTGTGACGGCGACCGTTGCGACCATTTTCAATGTTTCCATCGAATCTTGCTCCGACACGCGCAAAGCCTCGTTTAGCGACGATTATATATGTTGCGGCGACCTTATACAGGATGACGCCCGCGCTAAACTAATGTTTTCCTTCGATCGCGAACTGATCGAACGCCTCATGCAGTGCGTTTTTTTGACCAGCGAACTTACCGACTCCGCCATGTATGAATCGGCTGCGTTGGAGATTGTTAATATGGTCGGCAACAATCTGAAGACGTATTTAAATACTCACGGATACAAATTCTACATGGCCATACCTTATGCCGTCGATCGCAGCGTTACCGATCGCAGCACAGGCGCAGCCGAGGAGCCGATGATCCATCTGGCGTTTTCCCTTAAGGAAACCGGCGTTATGGGCGTCGATTTTTATCTAAATGCGAATAACTGAATGGCACAGTGGTTGGGGAGACAATAGCATGAAAAAAACGGGCAAGCTTCTCAGTTGGGTGCTTCTGACCTTTCTTGTTATGGGGGCCGCAAGTGCCGCCGACAACAATACAAACCC
The DNA here is from genome assembly GCA_049697595.1 of Alphaproteobacteria bacterium. GTDB lineage: Bacteria > Pseudomonadota > Alphaproteobacteria > UBA9219 > UBA9219 > CAIXLI01. Next base: position 710 of record JBAVWC010000030.1, on the reverse strand, counting down.
GCCCCGCGGCACCAAAGCGGATGCGGTTGCGCTTGTTAAAAAGGCCGTCCAATTTTTCAATGACAATGGAGCCGACAAAGCCTTCGCGGCGTTTAGTGTAAAAGGCGGGGCATTCACCGACCGAGACCTTTATATTCTCGCCTACGATACGACGGGGACATGTCTGGCGCATGGACAAATCCCGGCATTGGTTGGCATGAACCGGATTAACGAACAAGATGCCGACGGCAAGTTTTACATAAAAGACAAGATGGATCTCATGAAAAACAACGCCAGTTTCTGGCAGGAATATAAATTTGCCGATCCCTTGACACATAAAATCCTGCCTAAGGCGACGTATTGTGAAGTCGTGCATGACGCAGTGTTGAAAGATGTCGCCTTGTGCTCGGGGGTTTATATTGTCCCGGCACAATAATCGGCCCACTCATTTGCGGTGGAGTTTATGGTGACCAGTCTTGGAGTGGCAGCGCCATGTCGTTGAGCACGCTATCTTCGCTTCTTCGTTCCCGGATCAGCGGCGGCATGCGCTTGATTTCTTTTTCGAGTGTTGCCGTCATCTCCGCTTTCATAGTTTGCACCTTTATCGTGCTCGGCATGTATTCGCTTTTACTGCTGCGCGATGACGAAACCAGTCTTTACAACTTTAATGCCGGTATCGTTAAACAAAAAGAGTCGCTTGAAGGTTTTCAGGCACACGCGCACTTTACTAT
>JBAVWC010000029.1:0-1680 GCA_049697595.1 Alphaproteobacteria bacterium | reverse complement strand
AAGGCGACCTTGACGCGCAGATGGGCGCATGCCGCGTGGGCGAAGAGCGCATCCGGCAGATAGCCGCGAAGTTTGGAGTTACCCGGCTGGAAGCGCTGGTGGAGGAGTTGCTCGATTACTCCGAGCGGCTGGTGCGCGCGGAACTGCGCAAGATGCCGGCGGGCGAGTTTAGTGCCGAGGACTGGCTGGATGACGATGGCGTGACAGAGGCTCCCGTAAAGATTTGCGCGCGCCTGCGCTTCGATTCGGAGACAGGTGATGTGCGCGTGGATTTTACCGGTTCCTCACCGCAGGTGGCGGGCAGCATCAATGCGGTTCGCTCCATCACACTTTCCGCGTGCTATTACGTGCTGCGCTGCCTGCTTCAAGAGGATGCGCCGGCCACGGAAGGAATTCTGCGGCCGCTGACACTGGTGACACCCGAGGGGACCGTCGTCAATGCGCGGCCTCCTGCTGCTGTAGCCGGGGGAAACGTGGAGACATCGCAGCGCATTGTGGATGTGTTGCTGCGGGCGCTGGCGCAGGCGATTCCGGAACGCGTGCCGGCGGCCAGCTCCGGAACAATGAGTAATCTGACCATTGGCGGCACTGATCCGCGCACGGGCGAGCCCTTTGCGTATTACGAGACGATGGCCGGCGGCATGGGCGCGCGGCCGGGGATGGACGGCATCTCCGGCGTGCATACGCACATGACCAATTCGCTGAACACTCCCATTGAGGCTTTGGAATACGCTTACCCTTTCCGCTTGCGGGGCTACGGATACCGAGTTGGATCAGGCGGCGCAGGGAACTATCGCGGAGGCGATGGGCTGATTCGAGAGGTAGAGCTGCTGGCCGATGCTGAGGTGACGCTGCTGGCCGATCGCAGAAAATTCCGGCCCTATGGCTTGCAGGGCGGAGAAGAGGGAGCGCGTGGCGGTGCATGGGTTACGCAGGCCGGGGTCGAGCGAGAGATTGAGCTCCCCGGAAAATGCAGCATGCAACTCTGCAAGGGAGATGTGTTACGCATTGAGACGCCCGGCGGCGGCGGCTGGGGTAAAGGCTAAAGCTGAAACTAACAGTAGGCCGGTGAATTGGACGGCTATTCTCGCGTCGTCTCACCATGGACATCTACCAGCGGACTGTTACCGAAGAAAGGAGGAGCGCGCAAGCGCTGGCGTTCAACACTCTGATGGGCGTGAAAAGTTCCAGCACCCTTGAGCACCCAGATCTGGAGGAGAAAGAAGAAGTCAAACCTGAGACTGATTGATTTTATTGATAAATATGGTAGGCACGACTGGATTCGAACCAGCGACCTCTTCCGTGTCAAGGAAGCGCTCTAACCAACTGAGCTACGCGCCTGCAAAGCTACTCGATTTAGTTTATCAGCATCTGGGCCCCGGAGAAAGGCGGGCTGTTGCGTCCCGATGCAATGCTGTACCATCATTCACGAAAGTGGAACCCTTCTCTGCCTGCCTTCAGTTTATTGGCGATTCAATCGGCGCTTCGGCAGCCGCAGGCTGCCGTGCCAGGCTTTCGATGAGGTACTGCTGGTGGTTGAAATCGCGTCGGCCCGGGTTGTGGCTGGAGCGGTTGGTTGCTCGTTGACTCTGCCATGTCCGACCTGTCTAGCACGCGATTGAACCCATTCCGCAATGCACCCAACCTGCTTACGCTGGCGCGCATCTGCCTGGCTCCGTT
>JBAVWC010000028.1:0-2978 GCA_049697595.1 Alphaproteobacteria bacterium | reverse complement strand
CCTGAACACCGTTCCCTAACCTCCTCTTTATTTAATAAAAATCAACTAAAAGTTAAAAGGTTTCAACGCATAGATAGGAGTCGGCGAACTAGCTTTTAGTTGCGCCTTTATTCGTTTGGGCAATCGTGGCACGTGCTTATCCATCTCTGCCGAAGCATTTTTGCACCGCACTATGGGCGGCGTTTTTTGCTGCTCTTATTCCAGGCGTAGCCCTGGCGCAGCAAGCTTATATCGAGCCGATCACGACCAACGACCAAATGGCCTCGTTGTTCTTCGGCCTTTTGATCGGCGTGGTTGTAGCCGCCGCCGCCTATCTGTTTTTCATCTGGATCGCGATGCGCGATCGCGGGCAGGTTTTCCTGCTTATCTTTCTGTTGTGCCTCGGCATCAACATCGCCAGCACCAATGATTTACTGATGGGAAGAATGGGTTTTACCGATCCTGTGGGGCGTGAATTTCTGAGCAGCCTTACCATCATCACGTCATGGTTATTCGCCATATTCTTCACTTATTACTTCCTTGAACTCGACATCAACGAGCCCGCCTATAAAATACCCTTTATCATTATCGGCATAGCTCTTTTGGTGTTTCTGCTCTATTCGCTGGTAGACCACAGCTTGCTTGCGTCCATTATGCCCGTGATCGGAACGGTAACTATCGCCGCCATTCTCGTCGCCGGTCTTGCCGGCCTCCGCAACGGCACCAGCGGCAGCCTTGTGCATATTGTCGCCTTTACTTTCTTTCTGGGCGGCGCGGTAGCAGAACCCGCTTACGTTCTTGGCTTCCTCAAGACGGAGAATGACGAGCATAATACCACTTATATCTCTTTTGCCCTGTCCGCGATGATGTTTGCGATTGTCGTCGCCAGCCAGTTCGCGGCGCGGCAAGAAGAAAAAGAAAAAGCGCTGGCCATCAGTAACGAGCGTTTCATGCTGGCGACGCGAGGTGCTAATGAAGGTTTGTTCGACTGGAATCTCGCCACCGGCGAGATTTTCTTTTCCGATCAATTCCGTAAGATTCTTGGCATACGGGTAGCTAACGGCGCGGACGGGCTTAAAAAGTGGATCCGCATGATGCTGCCCGCCGACCGCAGGGTTGTCACCGAAGCCGTTCGCCGTTTCCGGCGCAACACCAAAACGAATACGCTGAACGTCGAATACCGCATCGTGCATCTGAACGGCGAACGCCGCTGGATGCATTCCAAGGCGGTTGCCATGCGCAACAAATCGACGCAAAAAATCATGCGTATGGTCGGCTCGACCAGCGACGTCACCGCCCGCAAGCAAAGCGAAGTGGCCTTGCGCGAAAGCGAAACGCGGTTCCGCAGCATTACCGAAGCGCATCCAGTGCCGGTTTTAATCGTCAGTCTTGCCCAGGGGATCATTTTCTATGCCACGCCCGGCGCCGAGCGGCTTTTGGGCATGAAGCAAGAGGACATGCAGAAAGAGTTTATCAATCGCTTCCTGCCGGAAGAGGAAAAGCGCGCATGGATATGGCGGGACATCGCGGCAGGCTTTCCCGTAGATCTGGTCGAAATGGAAATCGTGCGCGGCGACGGGCAGCATATAGCCGCCGCGATTTCGGCGCGGCGCATCAGCTATCAAAACGAAGAAGCGATGGTGATCGGGCTTTACGACCTGACCGAACGCAAGAAAGCCGAAGCGCAAATCGCCCAACAACAGGAAGCCTTGCAGCAAAGCGAGAAAATGGCGGCCTTGGGCGGATTGCTGGCCGGCGTCGCGCATGAATTGAACAATCCCTTGTCGGTCGTAGTCGGGCAGGCGACATTGTTGATGGAAGGCTCGCCCGAACCCAAAGTGGCGACGCGCGCCGAGAAAATATTCAAAGCCGCCGATCGTTGTTCGAGAATTGTCAAAAGCTTTCTGGCCCTGGCGCGGCGCAAAGCACCGGAACGCAAGCCGGTCGATTTGAATCAGGTTGTGCGGTCGTCTTTGGAATTGCTTGGCTATCAGCTCAAAAGCGGCGTGGTCGATATCCAGGCGCATTTAGCCCCCACCCTGCCCGAAGTCACTGGCGACGGCGACCAGTTGACGCAAGTCGTCACCAATCTGGTGCTGAACTCCGCTCAGGCGATGGAGGGATGGACGGGCCAGCATCGCATCACCGTCACCAGCGAGTGTGACGCCAATAAAAATATTCTATTGAGCATCGCCGACACGGGCCCCGGCATTCCGACCGAAATCCGCACCCGCGTGTTCGAGCCATTTTTCACAACCAAGGGCAGCAAAGGCGGCACCGGCGTAGGTCTTGCTTTATGCGTCAATATCGTCGCCGCACACAGCGGCGAGCTGCTATTGGGCGATACACCGGGCGGAGGGGCGACATTCACAATCAAGCTTCCCCCCGCCGAAGCCCTTCCCGCCGCGGAAGTGGAAGCCCAGGACGCAGCGATGCAACCTCTTAAGCCCCTTAAGCTGCTGCTGGTCGATGACGAAGTGGAGCTCGCGCAAACGCTGGCGGATTTGCTGGAACCCGAAGGGCATCAGATCGATCTGGCCGCCAACGGCGCTCTGGCTATGGAGAAGCTTCGCAAACACAAGTTCGATGCGATCATCAGCGACTTGCGCATGCCCGTTATGGACGGCCCCGCCCTCTATGACGCACTGCAACATGAGTTGCCTTCATATCTAAACAAGATTATTTATGTGACGGGAGACACTCTGTCCACTCACGTCCACGAATTCTTAAGCAGTCACACTGTACCAGTCGTTGAGAAGCCTTATCGCCTTAAGGATATTCGCCGCGCCTTAATCGACCTTTTGAATAGTAAAACGTACAACCAGTGAGGAATGGATCCATGCGCCTCTTAATCATCGATGACGAAGAAGACATCTGCGACCTGATCGCCGAGATCAGCGAGCGTCACGGCATGGAAGCGAAGACGATCAGCAACGCCGAAAACGTGCGGGAAATCCTCTCCGGCTTCACGCCCGATATCATCATGATGGATTTGATGA
>JBAVWC010000027.1:0-2698 GCA_049697595.1 Alphaproteobacteria bacterium | reverse complement strand
ACGATGCGTCCGAGGCGGCGATCATAGTGAGCAGCGATCGCCGTGGGAGTCTTGGTCAGGCGTGAAGCAGCCCGTTCATTTGCGGTTTTCATTTCATTTTTGCTAACCATAAATCCTGCTCCATTCTGAACATTTGACGATGGCAAACCAAGCAAACCCGTAGTTTTAGCAACGTCTGCTGGCGAATAGGGCAGACCATTTGTGCCTTTTCCTAAACTCCAAGGGATAATCTTTTCCCTTACGCATCTTTTTTCTTTCCTAATTTCTTATTGCCAACCTGTTTCTCAAGCTGCTTGAGGGTTTTGTCAAAATCGGATTCAAACAAACGATCCTGAATGATGCGGTATTTTTCAAATTCACTTTCGGTGTGGGACTTGGCTACTTCAGCGCCAATACGTCCGGCATTTTGCAAAATATCGCGCTCATTAAATTCAAGAAACTTATCCAACCGCTTGGCCCAATCTTCCATCGTCATCGGGATTTTTCTGTTCGCCCGGTCTTCGGCAAGGTCGAGATAGGCGTTGACGATACGGCCCAGGGATTCCAACTCTTCCACTGTCAGGTAATTCTTGGCAATCGATACATCTGTTTTCAGAATCTTGCCTTCCGGCGCATTTTCCCAACTGGTCAGCCCCATATGCAGCTTATTGCTGTCAGCGCGCTGTACCATCAGTTCGGCGGCGGTATGTCCGTGAATAGCGAAATGAAGCTTGTTCTGCACCTTGGCAAAGAAATCGCGCGTGGTCGGCGCATCCCTGTTGTAATCGATGCTAGTGGCGTAAATGTCCGTGATCTTCTGATAAAAGCGGCGTTCGCTTAGGCGAATCTCGCGGATTTCAGCCAGCAGACGCTCAAAATAGTCCTCACCCAGGAACGCGCCATTTTCTAGACGCTTCTTATCCAGTACATAGCCTTTGACGGCGAACTCCCGCAAAACCTGCGTCGCCCATTGCCGGAACTGGGTCGCGCGCAGAGAATTAACCCTGTAACCCACTGAAATAATGGCATCCAGGTTATAGAAATTGGTATCATAGTCCTTGCCGTCAGCGGCAGTTGTCCGGTATTTCCGGACGGCTGAATCTTCCGCCAATTCGCCGCTAGAAAAGATGTTTTGCAGATGTTCGCTAATGGTACGCTTATCAACATCAAATAATTCCGCCATAAGCTTCTGAGTCAGCCAGATGGTGCCTTCTTCGTAACGAACCGCAATGCCGTTTTCTCCGGCCTGGTTCGTAAAAATTAGAAATTCAGCGGTGCTGTTGCGGATGGTCAGACTACCTGATGATTTTTTCTTGGTCATGCCGCAATCCCCAGTTCTTTCAGATTCTCATCCATCTTGCCACGCACCCGTACTGATCTTCCCGCGAAAAAGTGGACGGTTGTTAGGCAGCTTTTAGCTCCATTTGCTCCGGCGTGAGGTAGCCGATAGCGGAATGGATGCGTTGGCGATTGTAGAATCCTTCGATATATTGAAACAAGTCTCTTTTTGCATCCTCCTTGGTTGCGTAGTTTTTGTGATGAACAAGCTCGGTTTTGAGCGTGTGGAAAAAGCTTTCCATGGGGGCATTGTCCCAGCAATTTCCCTTGCGTGACATTGACGGCGTTATGTCGGCGGCGATCAGAGCTTTCTGATAATCGTGTGAGGCATATTGGCTGCCACGGTCGGAATGATGAATGAGCCCCGGCTCTGGCCGTTGCCGCTGAACGGCCATTGTTAAAGCCGCCAGAGGCAACTCTGTCCGCATGTGATCGCGCATCGCCCAACCGACGATTTTACGGGAGTAAAGATCGAGGACGGCGGCCAAGTACAACCATCCCTCTGCCGTAAAAATATAAGTGATGTCGGCCAGCCATTTCTCGTTCGGAGCCAAAGCGCCAAAATTGCGATCAATGACATTGGGCGCAATGGGCAGATTGTGACGGCTGTCCGTTGTCGTGATGCAGAACCTGCGCTTGCCGATGGCATGCAGGTTGTTGATCCGCATCAGTTTTGCAACACGACGACGACTGACCCGTTGCCCCTCGGCGCGCAAAGTAGCGCAGACACGCGGGCTGCCATAGCGTTTATGACTGCCCCAGTGAATGCGTCGGATATTGGAATTCATCGATAGCATAGAATATGTATAATTCTGATTAGATATGTAATCCGCTGCTTGAGTAATCTGATTCCAAGTTGAACCGAGATTCACCCCCGATGTAATCACCTCAGAAGGATAAAGATTACCTTGCGCATCGCGGATATTTGGATCATTAGCCATGTTGACTGCGCCAACATCTGCGGTCAGAGTCCCATAGGTTGTGTTATCGGCAAGGCTCGTCAAAGCTTGTTCAGCTTTCCCTAGGGTAGATGCAGGCAGTGGAACTGACGGTTCTCCTGAAACCTCTGAACTTACGCCTGCCGAGTTTGTATATACCAAAGTTTCATGATATCATCGATGATGATGACGAAACGTTTGTCGCAAGCCTTAAGAAGACTGCGGATTTTATCGAAAAGCTGGGGCAATGTGTCCGGGGTTGTGTACTTGCCCCAAAGCTTTCGACCAAATTTCATGCCCGCTGCGATTCCATCGCCAGCTTTTGGGTGAGCTATATTGCCTGCCATTTTTATCAGGCTTTCGCCTGATAGGAGAAAGCCGTCAATCTGTGTCAAGATCGCTTTCGCTTTATCGCCGAGCGTTTTTCCGAGCAGGACATGAAG
>JBAVWC010000026.1:0-2894 GCA_049697595.1 Alphaproteobacteria bacterium | reverse complement strand
ACGATGCGTCCGAGGCGGCGATCATAGTGAGCAGCGATCGCCGTGGGAGTCTTGGTCAGGCGTGAAGCAGCCCGTTCATTTGCGGTTTTCATTTCATTTTTGCTAACCATAAATCCTGCTCCATTCTTCACATAAGTGAGTCGCTCTTACTGCAAGGGCCGTCCTTATTCTTGAAAGATCGCTGGTGTTAAATCCGTAGTTTTCACGCAATTCAGGCGACCCTTCAGGGCAATTAAGTTCAAATACAGCTTCACAGCCCTTGCCGATGACATGAACATGGGCTGGTCTATGGCACGTCGTATTATCCTTGATAATATAACATCCTATATTCGATTTTCGATGTAAAAAGGATCGCCTTTTGCAGACGTGGCTCCTGGAAACGCCACATAATGCAGTCCGGCTATAATTTTGATCACGAGCGTTTCCAACCAATCCCGCTCAACTTTTCAACCCAACCCCGTCCATATGTTTCTGGATAAGATCGCCGATCTCTGGGGGCAAATCACTGTGCTTACGGATTTCTGCCCAAGCGATATGCGTTGCTTCTATCGTATCACGCACAGTCTGCATGACGAGGTGTTCCGGCACCTGCGCCTTTGATGCCAGTTTCCTGAAGTGCTCTAACTCTATCGCTTGCATATCCTTGGTATCGGCAAGCTTAAGCGCCAACCCGTCATGCGGGATATAGGGAACGGTCGAAAGCATATCATAGGCGGGAGACAGGCTGGGCGTTTTGCCGTCTTTATATATGAACGACCAGTTCTTCAGATGCATGTCGCCATTGCCGATAAGGATCGTGAAAGTCAGGCGGCGGATAAAATCAACCAGCCCTTCTTCGCCAGTCAAAGTCCAGACCATACCCGCGATATTGGCAAAACTGACACCTTCATATTTCTTGTCGGGGAAAATGTCATAGACCTGCGCGAAATCCTCGAAATGCACCCGCTGGATTTTTAGTGAGCGCGACTGCTCTGCGCCAAGAGGCGCAACCGCGACTGCGTTTGATGGACGATCAAAACGACGCACAGCCAAAGCTTGCTTGCCCATCATCACGCCCATCTCCGGCAAGCCGCCAATGTCTTTCAGGGACACCAGCTTAATTTCAGGCACAGGGATGCCGATGCGCGCGGCTAAACTCATCATCGCATATTCATTTTCCGGCACATGCGGATAATTCTGCGCGGGCAATTTGATAATCCAATCGCCGCCGATGCCGTTTGCCGGTATTGTCAGCCTTCCGTGTCGTTCGCCAATAGCCGAAAACTTCAACTGCACTCCCGCCAACGAAAAGCGATAGGGTGGCGCGCCATTCTCGACATCGGGTTCATGTGTGTGGTCACGATCCGCTGGCGTTCCATCCATCGGCGTGATGATGACAGCGCCGGGCAAATCTTGCCCCAACAATTCGATAAGCCGAAACTCTTGCGAAGATTTAATGCCGCCGCGTTGCGCCAGGTAGTCGCGCATATGCCCTTCGGGCAAAAGATTGGAAAAGAAAGCAGGCAGCTTGCCCGATGTTATTTTGCTTTCCGGAATAATGTCTCCGGAAGGCCGGAAAAAGGATTGACTCAACACGGGGCGGTCGGTGTCGCTCAGATAGTCTTCGTCAAAAGCAAAAAATATCCCCCCACTCCGCAACTGGGTTAGAGTGCCGATGGTTCTGTCATTCAAGCCGACGCGCAACAAAGTGATCATGTATTACTCTCCTCGTCGGGCTGCCAGCGGCGTTCTGCTTCCGGCTCTCCGCTCAACAAAGCGCGAATGCGCGACACCATTTGCCGTGGGATGAGCATCGGTTCCAAATCCAATACGCGCGCCCAATCCACAACCGTAGAAAGACGCGGATCGGTCGCACCTTGTTCGATCTTGGAGACATGACTCTGCGGCAGGCCAAGCTTTTTGCCCAGATCGGCTTGCTTCAAACCCTTTGCGCGACGGGCGGCTTTCAGCTGATTGGTCAGATCGCTCATTTTTATATGCTATACTATATCTAAATAATAGTAAATATATTATTACATATATAATGAGGGCAGCTTACAGGAGTTGCTCCGAAATAATTTCCAATCATTTCTCGTCATTTTAAACCCGATTGCTACGGTCATCGAGCAAACATGGCTCGATCCGGCTGGGCGTTTCCAAGGAAGTTTTGCCGATCTTTATTGCTCACAACACATTGTTATACAACATATTTCTTGATAAATTGCGCCGTTGTTGCCGATTAAATTGCCGATCTTTTAAACCACGGCAAAAGTACGTTAATATCCTGCACGAGGATGAATCTTTACCGAAACCTTGACCTCCTGCCCCAGACGATAAAGCATCGTCATCAGGCGGTCAGTCGTGAAGCGTCCAATGTCGGCATTGCGAATGCGCGATAAGTCCGCAGCGGCAAAACCGGTCAGGCTTTGTGCTTTGCATACGGCCATTTTCTTGTCGTCCAGCACACCGATAATGCGCGCGGCGAGAATAGCCCTCAACTGTTCAAGGTCGGGATTAGGCATGTCAAAGTCCCGAAAAACATTGCCTCTGCCACGCACAACATCGAGGGACTCGCCTTTTGTTTTACTGGTCATTTCAACATCTCCTTAAGGCGTTTAAGCCGATCATGGATTAAATCAATTTGCGCTTACGCACAATTCGTAATATCCGATCAAGCAACAGCAGCGGGGCGTATCTTTTTCGGTCTTCCACCAAGTTTGCCATTAGCGCGTACAGCAGCAGTTTTAGCAGGGGATCGTGCCTTGCCCCCCGCCTTGCCCATCTGCCTCGCCATCCATTTGCGGGAACCGAGAAAGCCTTCCAAAAGGCTTGGCAGATGTAGATCAGCATCGAGGATGGGGAAGTGTAGCCCCAATCCTGAGGGTGAGATTTCGATTTTGCCTAACTGATCGGGT
>JBAVWC010000025.1:0-2423 GCA_049697595.1 Alphaproteobacteria bacterium | reverse complement strand
TCACCGCCGAATGGGAGGATGAACAGATGCGGGAGGTTTTCGAAGCCTTGTTCTTTAAGACAACATGCGGCCGCACAAAAGGCATGACCGAGTTTGTAGAGATAGAGCGAGAGGACGGTAACGGCATCTATATGGCTCCCATTTGCAGTTGCGAGTGGGATGAATGGGGGCAGAAATGACTCCATCCAGAAAACTATCGCGGCGCGATCTTATAAAGGCGCTGTTCTTTTTCGCCGCGCCTCTGGTTTGTTCGAGCAAGACGCAGTTCGTATCTCTCGTAACCTCGCTATTGGGAAAACTTGCCCAGACCAGACGGCCTGTTAGAAAAAGCGGGAGAAGTTTTGAGCCGTAAGTCAGTTTTTACGACGCTTACACATAAATGCTTATTTAAGTTCTTTGATGCGCTTTTTAAAATCAAAGTATAAACCTGTTTCATCAACTCTGAAATTATCGACATCATATACAGCAATATACTTTGTGCGTTCAAAACCCCCGTCGTTCAAAACGTTGTCGTCTGTGAGTATGACGCGCTTTCCTTCCTGTATTGCATTCACAAAACAATCTTGTTCCCCGATCTTAATTCCCGGATCATAATAGGCAGCTTTTCCCTTCCACCAGTGTTTGTGTACGCAAGGAAGATTTTCTCCATCTGCGTTCGCAAACCACGATCCTCTTTGACCCTTTGCTTGTATTGTCATGTCCCACCCCCTATTTATTGACTTTTTTCTTAGAAATTAAATCATTCTCACGAAGCAATTCAAGCATGACGCCCCCTTGTGGCAATAGCTTTTAGAAGTGCCTCATGCACCCGCACCATCGCCAGCGTGTCGCGTTCGCAATAGGTCAGCAAGGCTTGGCGCAGTTTCTTGACGGCGTCATCACCGGCTATACCCCCACTTGCCAAAAGCGCGAAGAGCGATGAGGCGTCGCTGCCGTTGGCGACCAGTTCAAGATCATCATAGGTAATGTCGGGGGCGAGAACAGGCCCGACATCTTTAATCGAATAGGAACCCATAAATTCGGGGTGGCAGTAATGACCGCGCACAGTGCCGAGAAGATCGTGTAGTCTTTCCTGAATTCCTGCTATCGGGTTGGCGAATTGGGGGTAAAGCTTTGCCATGTCGCGCAGTACGCCATTTTCAAAGCCGGAATAGACCACAATTGGCTCGGTCGATCCCGACAAAGCCTCTATCAGGCTTTCGGTAAAACTCTGGCGCGGGTCGTCTTTTCCGTCTGCCAGAAATTCCCAATGTGTAAGTTTGCCACGCTTGCCGACATGATGTAGCGACCATTGGAACGGCAAACGCTGATACGGCTTCGTTCCAACATAAAGCGGTATCGCCGGATTCATTGTTTCAAAGTCCAGATAGAAGCAAGGCGGGGTGATCGTTGCCAACACGTCCGCCAGTTCTTCAGACACCCATTCCTTGCCGCTGGCGATAACGTCGCGGATAACTTTCTGGCGGTCAGATAGAGGGAAGGTTTGGGGGATGTCTCGTATCGCATCGATACCCGCCGCTTTCAATTCTTCTTTTTTCTTTGCGGATATGTGCGGCAAATATCGAACCCAATCAACTGGCTTGTCTGCCGTGCATCTGTCCCAAAATTCGCACTCATAGGGCGTATGGCAATGATCTGACGGTTCAATGACGGGGGCTGTTTTGCGACGCAGCACAGCAAGAAGCGTTTCCTTCACATCCGGCAGGTCTTTGGCAAAAGCCTTGATCTCGCCGCTGATATCGACAGAGGCAAACAGTTTGTGGCAATCAATACCATTCTTCCCACGCACATACTCTTTATTGATATGCAGCAAATGGGAAGACTCGACCTTGTGTCCGGCTTGCTTCACGACCCATGTCTGAACGGCGATGTCCTGCACATGTTCCGCTTTCAGTTCTGTGCTGGCTTTGACTTCAAGAATTCTCCAGCGTCCGCGCGGCAAGCGTTCGAGAATATCGACACGGACGCGAATGCCCTCAGCCTCAAACGCAGCCTCAAAGATTGCAGGAACGCTGAGGTCGTCCATCAATTTCTGTGTCTGGGCAATCGCAGCTTGATGCTCCCACGGCGCGGCATCGACCAGTTGACCGCCGGGGAACAGATTATGGGCGTATTTGCCAACTTCCGTTCCCATGTTTAGCACAGGATTGTCGTCGTTTTCGTCGCGTGGCAGCGGGTCATGCTTTGCCATCCACAACCGCTTGTGGCATTGAAGGCCGCTCATCACGGATGATTTTGTCAGATAGTTAGACATGCTTGCGCTTCTTGCTGGGGGCTTTTTTGGATTTAAGGGATTTCAGGGAATGCTGTAATTCTGCGCGCATCATGTTTTGCAATTTCTTGGGTTCCAGAATCTCTACGCCATCGCCCCATTCGAATAATTGCCAGCACATTTCCAAAAGCCCTCCGGCGCGGAAGCGGAC
>JBAVWC010000024.1:0-42416 GCA_049697595.1 Alphaproteobacteria bacterium | reverse complement strand
CATGGGCAGCTTGAAAAGGTTAAACGGGACATAGAAACCCGTAATGCCAATGACAGGGAAGAGTTTGAGATGACGATTGGAGATCGGACATACAAAGGCAAAAAAGGCCGTGAAGAAGCCGGTATCGCCCTCAACGACATCATCCTGAAATGGCGCGGCGACCCCAACCCAAGAGTCCGAGGTCAAATTAACGGCTTCGATATTGTCAGCCGCGACGAGGCCAATGGTTGTGTCTCGACCTTTTTGCGCGGTCAGGCGACCTACGCCGTTCATTTGAATGCCGACAATCCCATCGGCAGCCTGATGAGCATCGAGCGTACCCTGCGCGGCCTCGAAACCGTCCAAACGCGCATCGAAAGCGAAATAGAACGGGATGAAAAGGCGATGGTTGAATATCAGGTGCAGGGCGAACGTGACTTCGAGCATGAGGAAAGGCTCAAGGAACTTCTTGTTGAACAAGCCCGCCTCAACGCCGCGCTCGATCTCGACAAAGACGATAAACAGGCGACTACGGCAGATAATGATAATGAGGAAATCGCATTTCTTGATGCAGAGAGCGTGATCTCAGCCGACGCACCGGAGCGTGGTGGCAATGACAGCGACGCTTTCAGCCCTGAAAAAAGCGCAGCGTTGAGCATATGATTTCCAGTTTGGCAATGCCGGGGAAATTGAGAAGGTAAAGATTTAAGCCCTCAAATTCTGTAATTGAGTAAATTTCACAATCCATTCCAGATAGTTCTGGTTGATGCCAATAAAGGACGCGACTGGGACACTAGAAATATGGTGGCCATCAAACCGCGCTTCTCCACACTAGCATCAACAATGAGATGCCATAGAATATCAGGTTAAGGGCGATGACCCAGCCGAGGTATAAGACATCGAAGACCGGAAAACCAATCCAGAGCATGACGGCGAGCAGAAGAGTAAAGCTGCCGGAAAATAGCATCCAGCCCCAGTTGCGTACCGGGCGGAATTGGAAGGCCAGCATCAATTCCAGAATGCCCTCTATCGTCATAAAAAGAGCAAGAACCGTTACAAATGCCAAAAGCAATGGCATCGGTTTCCACAACATAAGGAGCCCGAACCCGATGGACAGCCCTGCAGAAAGCAGTGACCACCAGTGCATTTTCGATTTCAGTGTGAGGACAAGCTGGAACAGTCCTGTCAACAAAAGAACGGTGCCTATAATCAGTTCGACATTGAGTGCCGTGGTGGCGGGGAAGGCGGCAGCCAATATGCCCGCCGCGATGAATATTGTGCCTTGAAAAATATATTTGCCTTTGTGGGCCCTTAAGTCTCGCTCAACGCGTCCCGCAAAGGCATCAAAATCTTCCGCCAGCATAGCTTCTTTAAACAACATTGGACTCTCCTTTTGTTGATCCGGAAGCAGCCTATGTCTTATCTCAGAGAAATTGATTGATTTTGGTCAAGAGTTTTGATGCGTATCGGGAACCAATACCATGGCTCCGGTTAACTTACCCTCGCGCAACCGCGATAAGGCTATGTTGGCTTCTTCGAGCGGCATGATTTCTATCTCTGTTCTCACGGGTATTTGAGGAGCCAATTTCAGGAAATCTTCGGCATCTTTGCGCGTGAGGTTGGCGACGGAAACCAAGCGTTTTTCATGCCACAAAATATCGTAAGGAAAAGACGGAATATCGCTCATATGGATGCCTCCGCAAACAACTATGCCACCGGGGCAGACTGCGCGCAGAGCCAGTGGCACCAACTCGCCGATAGGCGCAAAGATAATAGCGGCATCAAGCGCTTCCGGTGGCGTCTCGTTCGAATCGCCCGTCCAGACAGCACCCAGCCGTGCGGCGAAGGCCTGCGCCACCGTATCGCTCGGACGGGTAAAGGCAAAGACGCGGCGGCCCTGGTAATGGGCTACTTGCGCCACAATATGCGCGGCAGCGCCGAAACCGTAAATACCGATATTCTTGCCATCTCCGGCTTTGAGCAACGAGCGATAGCCGATAAGACCAGCACATAGCAAAGGAGCGGCTTCGGCATCGGTGTAATTTTCCGGAATGGCAAAACAGTAACGCGCATCGGCGACGGCATATTCGGCATAGCCGCCGTCGATCTGATAGCCGGTGAATCTGGCGTCGGGGCACAGGTTTTCTTGACCCTTCAGGCAATAGCGGCACTCGCCGCATGTCCAGCCCAGCCATGGAATGCCGACGCGGTCGCCAATGGAGAATTGGCCGACGCCTTCACCGCAAGCGGCAACGCGTCCGACAATTTCGTGACCGGGAATAATCGGTAATTTGGGATGCGTGAGTTCGCCGTCGATGACATGAAGATCTGTGCGGCAAACGGCACAAGCGGATATTTTGATCAGCACCTGACCTGCCTGCGCCGTGGGGCGCGGCACTTGTTTTGTTTTCAGAACCTGCCCCGGGGCATCGAGAACCATAGCTTTCATAAGAAAACGTACTCCTTGGCAGCGGATGGGATGCAAATTTATCGCATGCGCGACGGCAACTTGATCTCCTTGCCGTCTATAATGAATTTACCGTTTCCCCGGTGATGAATGGTTTTTGGATTTTTCTGTTTGGGGTCCATCCACGCTTCGACCACCTTAAGTATAAACAAGCCGTATTTGCTGACAAAACGTGTATCAACAACTTTGCATTCCAGATTTGCAAAACATTCGGAGATCAATGGTGCAGCCACATGCCGAGCTGGCACGGGCGTCAGGTTAAATGCCGCGAATTTGTCGATGGTGCGACCCGAGCTATTGCCGATTTTGACGACTTTGGAGGCTATTTTCGCGGCGGGGATGGCAATCACGCATTCCTTGGTTGTCTTCAATGCGGTAAAGCTGAAGTTGGCGTTGCTAATGACGCAGGCGATCAGCGGCGGTTCAAACTCCACCATCATATGCCAAGACATCGTCATGACATTGGCGCGACCTTTGCGCGCCGTCGTCAGCAACACCACCGGGCCCGGCTCAAGCAATTGATAGACTTTGGATAAGGCTAATTTTCGTTTCATGCTGCTCACCCATGTGCCGATGCGCCAGACTTGGTTAATATATCACCTCGATACGGAAAAAATCACTTGATTGTAGTCAAGGAAATCCGTCTCCCCCAAGATTATGTTTGTCCTACAATAATATGGAGGGGACATGCCACAAATTGCTGTTAAATCTGAAACCGTCACTAACGCTTTGGACGCCATCTACAAGCGTCGGTCGGTGCGGTCATATGCTCCGCAAACTCTCAGTTACGAAATCATTCATAGTTTGTTGAAAGCTGCCGTTCAAGCTCCAACCGCCGTGCATGAGGAGCCGTGGGCTTTTACCGTCATTGAAAACAAGGAGACGTTAAAGCGCCTGTCTGACGCGGCCAAGAAAACCATGAATGAGGTTGAGCGCAGTCTGCATGTCCCCGGTAGGCAGATGTCAACCCATTTTACGCCACCGGAAAATATCTTTCATAACGCGCCTGCGCTTGTTGTCATTTACGGCAAACCCATGGGGCCGTTTGTCGTTGCCGATTGCTGGCTGGCGGCGGAAAATCTGATGCTTGCCGCCTGTGCGCAGGGGCTTGGCACTTGCGTCATTGGTTTAGCCGTTGCCGCCTTGAATGCGCCTGAATGGAAAAAAGAACTGGGTGTTCCGGGTGACGTGACGGCTATTGCTCCGATTATCGTCGGCGTGCCAGAAGGCATAACGCCTCCAACATCCCGGAAAGAGCCGCAGATTCTTTTATGGAAGTAGAGTCGCGGATAAGAGATTGATTTTTGTACTTTTTAGCTAGGAGTGACCACATGCAGCAAACGCTTGCGCCTCAAATATTACATTCTCTCCCTTTATTTGCCGGATTGTCGGAGCAGGAAAAGAATGGCCTTATTCAGGGAGGAAAAGTTCATCGCTATGCAAGCGGGCAGAATGTGTTTCGTTACGGCGACCGCATTCATAATTTTTATGTTATCTGCGAAGGTGCCGTGCAGATGTTCCGGGAAACGCCGGATGGCCACGAAATAACCGCCGAAATATTTATTGCGGGCGATGCTATCGGCGAGACAGAGATTCTACGACTATCGCCAACCCATACATTTAATGCTCTGGCGATTAAAAACTCAACATTGATTGAATTTCCGATCAGTTGGCTCAAAGACAATATCAAACGCAACGGCATTTTGGCGCTTAACGTGTTGGGAATGCTTTCGCGCCGCATGAATATAGCTACTGTGGAAGCCGAACATCAGGCGACGATGTCGGCAGCTCAGCAGGTTTCCTGTTTTTTGGAAAGGCTATGCATCCTGCACGATTTCGATCCGCATGGCTTTGATCTTCCTTATAGCAAAACGCTGATCGCTTCGCGTCTCAGCATGGAAGTCGAGACATTCTCCCGCGCTTTGTCAAAAATACGCGATCACGGCATCTCTGTGCAGGGCAATCGGATATCCTTCAATGATATTGAGGAGATGGAGTCCTTTGCCTGCAGCCAATGCTCAATTGCCGGAGATTGTCGTGAGCATGAGCAATTGCGCGAGAGATTGCTGATACGCAAGTCATCTCACGCGACGTGAGCCTCGGCGAGCGTGTCCTGTATATGATGCAGGAGTTCGTGCCCCTGATAGTGCGTCAAATCTTTTGGCAAGACGGCGGCAATGCGTTTTTGTACGTCGGCGGGCAGTTGTTCCCTTAATTCACCGATCATTTTGGCGGGCGCGACAAGGACGATGCGGAAAAAAAGTTTTTCTTCACAGGCTTTCCCCAGCATGCCGACGAGCGTTCTGGTAAATTGCCGTTTAAGCTCTTCCTTGATGTCTCCTCGCGGTTCATAAGTGTTGCGCGTTGGGCTGTTGCTGTTCGAAGCGGTGCCTCGGCGGTCATGCCCTAGCTGATAATCGTGAGCCGTCCCGGCTTCTAATGAGCCATTCGGCACCAATACCAATTCATGACCGGATTTTTCGTCGTA
This sequence comes from Alphaproteobacteria bacterium, assembly GCA_049697595.1. Classification (GTDB taxonomy): domain Bacteria; phylum Pseudomonadota; class Alphaproteobacteria; order UBA9219; family UBA9219; genus CAIXLI01. Next base: position 37,482 of record JBAVWC010000024.1, on the reverse strand, counting down.
ATAGTGGTGCTTGTTGGCACCTTCCAGTGGGACTTTTTGTGTGGCTTTGCAGCACTCGTAAACACGCGCCTGCTTGCCATCCGCAACGAGCACCCATGTGACCGAAGATTGTTGATGTTGAGACATGCGACTATTCCTTTTCTGTAAATCTATCGTCTTATCCTAATGCCATGAGGATGGTGCATCCTTGATTGGGATCAAGAATAAATAAAGAAATGGCAGGTTATAGAAATAAGATGCACAAGGCTAAGGGGCATGCTGTCTGCCTTGATTAAATTTCTTCATCATCGCGCAGAATGCGATTGGCGGCACCATCCGGATCGTCAAACTGTCCAGATTTTAGCGACCAGAAAAATCCTGCCAGCGCGATTATGCCGAGGAAAAGAGCGATAGGAACAAGATAGATGAGGACGTCCATTGTTAGCCCCGATTCAATCTTTGGGCGTTGAGCACGACCAGAATGGATGAAGCCGCCATTGCGATTGCCGCTATCAAGGGTGTTACAAGCCCCGCCATTGCCATAGGCACGGCGACGATATTGTAGCCGAGCGACAGGACGAAATTTTGTTTTACCAGATGATTGGCGCGGCGGCAGACATGCAGCGCTTCCGTTACCGGTGCCAATTTTTTCCCCTGAAAGACAATATCGGCGGCGTTTTGCGTAATGTCCAGCGCAGAGGATGGAGACATCGAAACATCTGCCACGGCCAGCGCCGCCGCATCGTTTAAACCGTCACCGACCATAAGAACATGTTTGCCCTGATTTTTAAGAGCCTCGATGGCCGCATGCTTGTCGATGGGGGACACATGTGCGCGGTAGTCAGCTATGCCCAGTGACGCGGCCATTCCGGCAACGGCTTGTTGGCGATCGCCGGACAGCAGCATGATGTCGTACCCCTGCCGCCTCAGCTCTCCGATGACTTCCTTGGCATCCGGCCTAGGTTCGTCGGCGAACATAAAGCGCACAGGGGTTTCGCCTTGGATGTTCAGCCACAACTCAGCGTTTTCATCGGCGGGAGCCTGCATATCGCCGCACCAGTCACGGCGGCCCAGTCGCACAAGCTTGCCCTCGAATAAAGATTCCAACCCGTGCCCAGGAATCTCTTTGACCTCCATATCGATAATTTTACCGCCATACATATTATGCAGGGCGCGCGCCAGAGGATGACGGCTTTGCGCCGTGAGCGACGCCGCTATTTGCATATTACGGCCACCGATTTTGTTAGGATTGGCAAGCCGCAAGTCGCCTGCCGTCAGCGTGCCGGTTTTGTCGAAAACGATTGTATCGGTTTGTGCCATACGTTCGACCGCGTCGGCAGATTTCAACAGCATCCCATGACGGAATAGTCTACTGCTGGCGATTACCTGAACGGCAGGCACCGCGAGCCCCAACGCGCAAGGACAGGTGATGATCAACACCGTCGTCGCGATCAGAAGCGAAACCTGCCACGGCTGGCCAAGCGCCAGCCACCATATAAGAAAAGCAGTCAGCGCTAGAAAATGCACAACCGGCGTATAAAACCGCGAGATGCGGTCGGCGAGGCGCATATAACGCGCCTGTCCTTGCTCGGCCTTTTCCATCAGCGCGACGATCTTGCCAAGAAGGCTGTCGCCTTTGATTGCTGTGATGCGCACTGTCAAAGGAGCGGTGAGGTTAATCATGCCGCCGAACACGCGCAGGCCGGGAGTGACGGGCTGCGAGGTCGTTTCTCCGTTGATAAAACTGGGGTCGATGTCGGAGCTACCGGTTTCCACGACTCCATCGGCGGCTATTTTCTCGCCGACTGCTACCTGCAACAACATTTCTGACTGCAATTCGCCGATAGGCATCAGACGCGGCTGTCCTTGTTCGAGAATGGTCGCGGTTCCTGACATCATCATCAGTAAATCCTGCGCCGCAGCCCGTGCGCGGCCCCGCGTGCGGCGGTCGAGATAACGCCCGATCAAAAGCAGGAACAACAGCATGACGACGGAATCGAAATAGGCGTATTGGCCGTGATGGATTGTTTCGAACAGGCTCATCCCCATCGTCAGGATAAGCGCTACGCTGATGGGAACGTCCATATTGGTGCCCCCGTGGCTGAGCATATTCCACGCCGAGCGAAAGAACGGACGCCCGGCATAGATAACCGTCGGAATGGCGATCAGCGCCGAAATCCAATGCATCAAATCGCGCGTGGCCACGCCCATGCTTTCCTGCGTCGATGCCCACAGGGCGACGGACAGCAGCATGATATTGCCCGCCGCAAAGCCGGAAACAGCAAGGCATCGCAACAGGAAATTTTCTTCCTGCGCATCGCTTTTTTCGAGCTGCGTGCCATCGAAGGGAGTCAGTTTATACCCCAGATCGTTCACAATCCCGATCAGACGATTGGGAAGAATGGACGGATCGCGCCAATGCACGGTCAGGCGGCGGCTGGTCAGATTGACCCGCGCCGTCACGCCCGGCTCGTGGTTAAGCGCGCCTTCGATGCGGAACGCGCAATTAGCGCAATGCATGCCTTCGATCATCATATGCAGGGAATTGTCGCCGTCTTTCCCGTGGGTGACAAAGCGGCTTATGTCCTGAACTGGTGGCTGCGGTGACGCGGTCACGGCAGCACGATCCGATTGATGAGCTGATAATTCTTGCCATCCTTCATGACCGAGACTCGCGCTTCCCACAGGCCGCGAACCGGCAACGAGAATTCGGCGCTGTATTGCCCGCCGGATCGTTCATGTAGTGCCATATTTCGATCTATGCCGTCTTGCGTCGGGCGCACGAACCATAATTTGACATCGGCTTTGTCCAGCGGCGCTCCCGATGCATCGGCAAGAGAGAAAGTGGCTTTGACATTGCTGGAGGCGAGCGTTTCTACTGTTAGGTGTCCTTGCCATTTCAAAGCTTCCTGCCGTTGTTCGGCCTGAATGCTGTTATTGTAGGCGAGGCCTTTTTCATAGGGATTGTCGGTCACAATGCCGGTATTCGTGCGCACGGCGATGATGGCCATGGGTACCAGAATAATAATCAGAAGACCGAAAAACCCGAAAATATACCAAGGTATCCAGCGGTCCGACGGTTTGGGCAGGGATTGGGTGGGTTGCATTTTACTCCCCGGTCACGAACATGGATCTGATCGCCTCGCTTTGATGCGTAATGTTATCCGTTATGCGGAAGGTTACATCCTGTCGGCTGAAATGAATAGCGTTTGGAGGCAGCGCGACCAGAACCCTGAATTGGCCGACGCTATCGACCAGAACATCCAGATGAGCGGGATCGGGTGTCCCCGCGCCTTCGACTTTCACGGCAGCTTGTGGCAAACCTTCCAGAGTCAGGGAATAATCGTGATCTTCTGCCGCTTTGTTGAGGATTTTGACGGTATAGCTGTTGCGAATGCCACCATCCGAAAGCCGCACGAACAAGGGATTGCGGTCGTGCAAGACATGCAGGTCCATCATCGACCGCGTGAGCAAGGCTGCAAGCAGAAGCCCTCCAATTGCGGCAAGAAAAACCATATAATAAATCGTGCGCGGGCGAATAATTCTCAGGCGATCCTTGAAACTGGTTCCGAGAGCCTTGGCCAGCGCGCGCTCATTCTGATTGCGTTCCGTGTCATAGCGAATGAGTCCGGGCGGCAAGCCGACTTTTTCCATAACGTCGTTGCAGGCATCGACGCATGCGCCGCAGGCTATACATTCCATCTGCAACCCTTCGCGGATGTCGATGCCCGTCGGGCAAACGACAACGCATTGCTGGCAATCGATGCAATCCCCGCGACCTTCCCAGCTATCACCCTTTTTGTGCGACCCGCGCGGTTCGCCACGAACGGCGTCATAGCCGATGATCAGCGTGTCCTGATCGAACATGGCGGATTGAAAACGCGCATAGGGGCACATATAGGTGCAAACCTGCTCGCGCGCATAGCCTGCCATAATATAGGTCGATAATGTCAGGCCAAAAATCCACAGCGCGGTATTTACAGGTACTTCAAGATGCACAATCTGATCAGCGAGAGTCGGCGCGTCGTTGAAATAGAAAACCCACGCGCCCCCTGTGCACAGCCCGATGACAATCCACAGGATATGCGTCAGCGTCTTGCGCCAGACCTTGTTAAAACTCAACGGCCCCTGATCCAGCTTCATGCGGGCATTGCGGTCGCCCTGAATCAGCTGCTCGACTTTAACGAACAAATCCGTCCAAACCGTTTGCGGACAGGCATAGCCGCACCAGATACGTCCGAAAAGGCTGGTGACGAAAAACAACGCCAACGCAGCGAGGATGAGAAGGCCGGTGATAAAGAAAACTTCCTGCGGCCATATCTCGATGAAAAAGAAATAGGCGCGGCGGGCAGGCATATCGATCAAAATGGCCTGATCCGGTGCATGTGGGCCGCGATCCCACCTGATCCACGGCGTAAGGTAATAAATCGCCAGCAGCGCAATCATCGCCAACCATTTCAGCGTACGGTAAAACCCCCGGATATCGCGTGGATAAATCCGTTTTTGAGCAGCGAAAAGAGGAATGGACTGCGGCATGAAATGACAGTTATCTGCCCCCTCCGAGCGAGTGCACATAGACGGCGAGTTGTTTGATCGTGCTGTCGCTCAAACGGCCTTCCCAGGCGGGCATAACGCCGCTGCGTCCATAGGTGATTGTCTGAACAATCGTCGCATGATCACCGCCATACAGCCATATGTTGTTGTTGAGCTGCTTCGCACCGACATCAATGTTTCCTTGCCCCTTATCGCCGTGACAGGCTACGCAATTGTTGGCGAAAACGGCTTGCCCGGCTATGTAGGCTGGAGTTTTATCCGCCTTGTCGCCTTTATACAGATTCCCGACATAGGTAGCGACGGCTTCGATTTCATCGGATTTTAGCATATCTTTCCAGGCCAGCATGCCGCCCTGATGGGTTTGCGGATTGTCATTATGCGCGCCGTAACGGATCGTCGTATAAATCTGGTCGAGCGTGCCACCCCAGATCCAGTCATCGTCATTCAGATTGGGGTAGCCTTTGCCTCCCTGCGCACCCGCGCCGTGACAGGCCGCGCAGTTGTTTTTGAAAGCGACGGCGCCTCCGGCAATGGCGTATTGATACAAATCGCGGTCGTTCTGAATGTCCTGCAGGCTGGCTGAATTAAAGCGCGTTTCATATTTGGCGCGCATTGCCTGAATTTCATTCTGCTGATCCTTCAACTGACCGTATTCCGACCAGTTCTTGCTTCCCGCCGTATGGCCCATAAGAGTGGGCCATGCCGGATAGACGAACCAGTATCCGACAGCGAAAACAACCGAGACAAAGAACACCCACAACCACCAGCGCGGCGCGGGATTGTTCAGTTCTTTCAATCCGTCCCATTCATGCCCTGTGGTTTCCACACCGGAGAATTGGTCGATTTCCTTTTTCTTGTTCGGATCGTTACTCGCCATCGTCATTCTCCATCATCGGAATATGTCCATAATCTTCCATCATTCTTTTATTGGCGGGTTTATAGGCCCAGTAAAAGAAGCCAAGAAAAATTACGAAGAACATCAGCAAGACCAATAGGCCTCCATGCGCCGCGAGCCAATCCATCATGGTGCAACGACTCCTTTTGCTTTCATGCCGTTGGGCTGATTGCGGGGGTCGAGATCGGGATTGTAGGTGGTGAAATCAACCAGATTGCCCAGCCTTTGCAGATAAGCGATCAGCGCGGTCATTTCCGACACCATATTCTGCTGACCGTCAAAAGCCGCCGCCGTGACCTTGTTTCCATAACGCTTGGTAAGGCCCGTCGTATCGGCGTTATCGGAACCCTGCGCGATTGCGTCTTCATAGGCATGCGCGATCTGATCGTCGGTATAAGGCACGCCCAGAATGCGCAAAGTGCGCAAATGGTCGGCGATATTACCAAGATCGGCAGAACGCTCTTTCAAAAACGCATAAGGCGGCATAATGGATTCCGGAACGACACTGCGCGGATCGGCCAGATGCGCCGTGTGCCACTCGTTTGAATATTTGCCGCCGATGCGGGCAAGATCGGGCCCCTGACGTTCTGATCCCCATTGGAAAGGATGATCATACATGCTTTCCGCCGCAAGCGAGTAATGGCCGTAACGTTCGACCTCGTCGCGCAGGGGACGAATTTGCTGGCTGTGGCACAGATAGCACCCTTCGCGCACATAAATATTCTGCCCCGCGAGTTCGAGCGGCGTATAGGGTCGCATGCCCTGCACCCGCTCGATTGTAGTCTCGATGCGAAACAGGGGCACGATTTCGACAATCCCGCCGATTGCAACGACAACGGCAATAGCGATCAGAAGAATGATGGAATTGCGTTCCAGTTTGTCATGATGTTCCAGCATGCTTAGCCCCCAACCTTGATCTGCGTCGGAGCGGTTTCCGATGTTATAGTTTTCCGGACGTTATAGATCATGACCAGCATACCCGCGACATACAGCAACCCGCCAAAAGCGCGAATGATGTAATAAGGATGCATAGCCTGTACGGATTCGCTGAAGGAATATTGCAGGAATCCCTGGTTGTCATAGGAACGCCACATCAGGCCTTGCGTGATGCCAGCCACCCACATCGCCGCGATGTAAAACACGATCCCGGTCGTCGCTATCCACAGATGCACGCGGATAAGCTGGGTCGAGTACATCTCCTGCTTGTTCCACAATTTCGGCACCATATGATAAATCGCGCCGAAACTGATGAACGCTACCCAGCCGAGCGCGCCTGAATGAACATGGCCGATCGTCCAGTTGGTGTAATGGCTAAGGGCGTTGACTTCCTTGATCGCCAGCATCGGCCCTTCGAAAGTGCTCATGCCGTAGAAGGCCAGCGCGATGATCATGAATTGCAGGATCGGATCGTCTCGCAATTTATGCCACGCACCCGACAGCGTCATAATGCCGTTGATCATGCCACCCCAGCTTGGCATCCACAGCATGATTGAAAAAGTCATACCCAGCGTCTGCGCCCAATCCGGCAATGCCGTATAGAGCAGATGATGCGGCCCCGCCCATATATAGATGAAGATCAGCGACCAGAAATGCAGGATCGACAGGCGATAGGAATAAATCGGCCTATTCGCCTGCTTGGGCACGAAATAATACATGATGCCCAGAAAACCCGCCGTCAGAAAAAATCCGACGGCATTATGCCCATACCACCATTCAATCATCGCGCTCTGCACGCCGCCGAACACCGAATAACTTTTCGTTCCCCAGATCGACACCGGCAGGCTCAGCCCGTTGACGACATGCAAAATAGCGATCGTGATGATAAAGGCCAAATAGAACCAGTTGGCGACATAGATGTGCGGCTCTTTTCTTTTGACAAGCGTCATGAGGAAAACAACCAAATAAGCAACCCAAACGATTGTCAGCCACAATTTGGCGTACCATTCCGGCTCGGCATATTCCTTGGCTTCTGTAATGCCGAACAGATAGCCGATAGCAGCCATAACGATAAAGGCCTGATAGCCCCAGAAAGTGAAAAGCGGCAGCAGCTTGCCGCCCCACAAAACGGCGCGGCATGTGCGCTGCACGACGTAATAACTGGTGCCAAACAGCACATTGCCGCCAAAGGCGAAGATGACAGCGGATGTGTGAACAGGGCGCAAACGCCCGAAATTGAAATGCTCGTCGAAATTCAACAAGGGCCAAGTCAATTCGAGCGCAAGCCATAGGCCGACACACATGCCGACAACACCCCAGAACAGCGCCGCGATAGTAAAGAGTCTAACAATCTCGTTATTGTAACGAGGAGTCTGCAACGCGGCATCAGTCATTAACAAAAACCTCCAACATGTGAAGAAAGCATAAAGCCGCCGAAAACAAAAAGGGCGGGCAGCAAATGTTCCGCCGCCAAACGGCTGGTTTTATAGAAACCGGTCCCGGCAGCGGTGCCGCCTGAAACGCAAAGCGCACAAACACCGGCACAATGAATCACACAGCCGAGAGCTCCTCCCGCAACCAATGGCCACAGGCTGGCGTGGGGATGAACGGCGCGGCAGATGGGAATAAGATGGGTAAGCATAGACAAAACCTCTTACCGATAGGCCAGTTCGTCTTTATTAACCCAGTCGGGCAAGACGTAATTAATAATGATGGATTTACGCAGTCCTTTTATAGGGCGTTTTGTAAACCCATGCCACGTGGTAGCATCAGGGATGAAAATGAGCCCTTTGTTCTTTTCATAAGGCGCGGAGGCAACCAGTTTATGTGAAGGCGTTGCGTCATAGATGTCGGTTCCGGCATCGAACAGATTAGGATCGTCGGAAAGATACACCAGCATCGTGAAAAGCTTGACCGAGATATCGAGATGCGGTTCAAGCCAGAAGCCGTCGACATCCTGGCAATATTCGATGCGTAAATGCCCTTTGGATATATCGGTGCCAGTCATGTTTTCAAGCGCGCGGATGACGGCAGCATTGCTGAAAATATCCACGGTATCGCGGCAGACATCAAAGGCATGCTGATTTTCCGGCGAGAAATAGATGCGTGTTGAATTGTTGCTCTCACGGCGTCCATTAAAGAGCGGGTTCCGCGGCGGCGGAAAGGGAAGGTTGGCAATCGCATTGATCATGCCTACAGGCAGCACATTTTCAAGCAGCCAATAATCATAGGGCGCGTTTATATGCGTGGCCTTCTCCAGACAGCCGAGAAAATGTTGCGAACCGCTATCCCGTGCCGCCGTCGCAGATGGCTTTGTGGCGCGATTAATAACCATCGAATATGCCCATGCGTTTGAAAAATGCGGATAGCCTGTGCCGACCGATATTTTTGACAAATGCCGCATCCGACTGCAGCCAGTTGAACATAATATAGCGGCGGCGACCCACGAACGGCGCGTGGCCATGCCATGAATTATCCGTTCGCTTGAAAGCGACGAAATTACCGCCTTGAGGCGGTATTTCCACAATCACGCTGTTCATATCCCGCCCGTCACGAAGCAGGCGCAACCGCCCGCCATCTTCGTTCCACGCCCGGTCGTTGAGATAGAGCAGGCAGGTCAGGATTTTGTCTTTGGAATCCGTATGAATGCGCCCGTCTTTTTTCTGGCATTGGCCGCGTACCGTTATCATCAACGGATTATCGCGTAAAACCATGTTGAATTTCTCTTCCAGCAGTTCTTCCAGATCGCGCCCCTGGATGGCTTCGATCAGGCGTTTGAACGCGCCGCCATAATCAAGTTCCGACAGAGGGAAAACGCCCGCGCTGGTGATTGCTGGAAAATCGGCGGATATTTGTTCAAGCACCGCCTCGTCAACGACATCCGATGCTGCCATATACGGGAAAGGGGCGGTTTCGACATTGGCTTTGCTCAGAGCGTTATAGTTAAGCACTGTTTCTCTCGTATTTTGTTTGGCTTGCGAAGAGAAACATGATTCAGACCCCAAACACCTTGATTCAAATCAAGCTGTGCGGATTTTGGGGCGATTAGAGGGCGGAATCGCCGTGGGCGGTATTCAGGCAATCATCCGTATGAGCAAAACGGCATGATTTCATCGTCGCCTGATCACAATAATCGCACAGCGCCTGACGGTTGGGCACGACTAAATGATTGCGTTCAATCAGAAATCCGTTTTCTTTGAAAAATTGCAAGATACGGGAAAAAGTTTCAGGTTTGATGTCGAGATAGGCAGCAATCATCGCTTTATCGAAGGGCAGGATGATGTCGTTGCCATCTTCGCTGGTGTTAAAGCGCATTTGCAGCAAAAAGCGACCGACCCGCTGTTCGGCGCTACGTAAGGTTAACTGCTCGATATGATCGCGCAATTCCTGACAACGCTGCATCGCGGCAGCCAACATATTGCTGGCGAATATTTGCGAATGTTCCAGCGCATTGCTAACGATGCTGGGGGATAGCATCAATAACTTCACAGGCGTCAGTGCTTGCAGATTAAGCATGCTGGGCTCCAGCATCGCCACGTTGTCGGGTTCCGGCAGAAAGTCGCCGCGATGGAAGATTTGTAAAATGGCTTCCTGACCTTCCGCATTGCCTTTGCTGGCGCCGCACCAGCCGTCGAGAATAATGTAAAAGCGCGTGATGGGTTGGCTTTGCCCTAGAAAAATAGCGCCTTTTCCATATTCGATGAGGCGCGCCGATGCTGCCATCCCTTGCAAAAGATCGGGTTCAACGCGCTGGAACAAGGGCAGCGCGGCCAGAGTATCAATCGAGGGGATGGTTGTAAGTGACATGAAATTTCATTCATTTTGTTTCCCGACTTTTTATAGCTTGATCTACCTCAAACACAAAGGCCGTTTCTAAGCGTAAAAGAATAATATGACACAAATCAGAAAAGGCACTCCTTTCTCTTCTCTTAGCCTATGGCTTGGGAAACCTGCGCCTCGATATACAAGCTATCCGCCCGCGCCTTTTTTCCACGCGGGCGTTGCAACCAGCAATTATATCCGGTCTTTGCAGAGCTTGCCGACTGAGCCTGTTTCTCTCTATATCCACATCCCTTTCTGCCGGTCTTTGTGCCTTTATTGCGGCTGCAACACGATGATTACGAACCGCGAGAACCGTATAAACACATATATCCAAGCCTTAAGGACGGAAATTGCCCTGGTCGCTTCTATCATAGGCAAACGAAAGATCGGCAGCCTGCATTTCGGCGGCGGCACGCCCAATATGTTGTCGGAATCCGTCATGCGCGGCCTATTCGACTTCCTCAGGGAGAGTTTCGATTTCAGTGCAGTCAAGGAAATCGCGATGGAGCTTGATCCGCGCATGGTGTCGCGCGATCAGACTAAGATTCTGGCCGCATACGGCGTGACGCGCGTCAGTCTGGGCGTTCAGGATTTCGATTGCGATGTCCAGGCCGCAATCGGACGCATTCAGCCTTACGATGTGGTGGCTCAGGCATGTCACTGGTTACGCACGGCGGGCATTTATCACATCAATTTCGATCTGATTTATGGATTGCCGAAACAAACGCCGCAGACTGTCGCCGATACGGCGGCTCGGGCCTGCGATCTGCACCCGGATCGCATCGCTCTTTTTTCCTATGCCCATGTACCGCAGATTAAGAAGCATCAACAGGCGCTGGAAATACACGGTATTCCCGATCTGGAGAAGAGGTTGGTTCTCGATCAGGTCGTGCGCAGCGTCCTTCTCAGCAGGCAATATTATGCGATTGGCATTGATCATTTCACCATGCCAGAAGACCCGTTATTGCAAGCCTGGCGTGCCGGAAAACTGTGCCGTAATTTTCAAGGATATACGGAAGGTAGCGGCATTCCTTTGCTCGGATTCGGCGCGTCTTCGATCAGCCAGACTTGCGACGGGTATTTCCAGAATGAACTGGATGCGCGCGTCTATCAGGCGGTTCTTCGCGAGAACAAGCTTCCTATCGCTCGCGGCTTTCTGCTGTCGCTGGAGGATCGTGTTCGGAGTGCGATTATAGAAAAACTGATGTGCAATCTTTCCTGCGATATCGAAAACGTCTGCCTCGCCCATAATTATCCGCCGGATGCTTTCGCGCATGAAATGGAACAATTGAAACCCTATGAAGATGCTGGGCTCATCGCACGCAAGGGTTACGCGCTCTGCCTAACGACGCCGCATCGTATGGCGGTGCGTGTCATCTGTTCCATTTTTGATGACTATACGCACCGCGCACACGTTATGTCGTCGCGAACGGCCTAGAATTTATAGCCGATACCAAGGCCGACAATAGTCGGGTCGAGGCTGATCTGTTGCAATTAGTCAGTCGCCATATTGCAGGCTTGCTGTTCGCCCTCGGTCAGGGGTTCAGGCATGGCAAGGATTTCTTTAAGCTGTTGCAGAGACGGAATTTTAACCGGGCGTTTGCGCGAGACGATAACCGCCTCCCCACTGTGTGGCATGCCATATATGATCGTTTCAATGGCATGTGTTGCGTTGTGGGCTGTCTGTGGCATAGGGCAATCTCCATCTAATGAGTGAATGGTGCTAACTTAAGACACCTCTCCAAGAGATAACTTGACTGCCGTCAACCAAACCAAAGAAATACAATATTTATTTATGCATTGTCCTGCGCGTTCATTTCTTAAATGGACATCTTCTTCCTAGGATTTTTGCATATCTACCCAAGACCAGTTACGAATTTCGGGCATGTCCTCGCCGTATGTGTTGATGTGTCGCCGGTGCTCAATCAGTTTATCCCCAAGTTTCTGCTTGAGATACACTCCGTCGTTTCCGGTCTGCGGTAAACGGTCGATTATATTGATCACCAAATGAAAACGATCCAGATCATTTAACACCGTCATGTCGAAAGGTGTCGTAATCGTGCCTTCTTCCTTATAACCATGCACATGAATATTCCTGTGATTTGTGCGCCGATAGGTAAATTTGTGAATCACATGTGGGTATCCATGAAACGCAAAAATAACTGGCCTATCTTTGGTAAAAATCTGATCGAATTCCAAGTCGCTTAATCCGTGCGGATGTTCGCCCTGATGCTGCAATTTCATAAGATCGACAATATTTACGACACGAATTTTGAGGTTCGGTAAATGCTCATGCAAAATGAATACCGCAGCGAGCGTTTCAAGAGTAGGAACGTCGCCGCAACATGCCATAATGACATCGGGTTCAGACCCCTGATCGTTACTCGCCCATTGCCAGATGCCAATGCCTTCAGCGCAATGCGTCGCAGCGGCTTCAATGGAGAGCCATTGTGGTGCTGGATGTTTGCCTGCGATGACGACATTGACGTAATGACGGCTTCTTAAACAATGATCCATAACCGAGAGAAGACAATTAGCGTCGGGCGGCAGATAAATACGCACGATTTCCGACTTTTTATTTGCGACATGATCGATAAAGCCGGGGTCTTGATGCGTGAAACCGTTATGATCTTGCCGCCATACATGGGACGTGAGCAGGTAATTCAGGGATGCAATCTTGTGCCGCCACGGCAGACGCGATGTCACCTTCAGCCATTTGGCGTGCTGGTTAAGCATGGAGTCTACAATGTGGACAAAGGCCTCATAGCAGTTAAAGAGTCCATGCCTCCCCGTAAGCAGATACCCTTCCAGCCAGCCTTCACATTGATGCTCACTTAGCATTTCGACAACCCTGCCGGATGAAGCAAGATATTGGTCATTCGGCTCTTGCGTGGCGATCCATTGGCGGTCTGTTGCTTCGAAGACAGCCTCCAACCCATTGGAGATGGTTTCATCCGGTCCGAAGATTCGAAAGTTGCGCTGTTCATCGTTTAACTTAATGACATCACGTAGAAACGGGCCTAGGACGCGGGTGTCGCCTATGCCGATACAGCCTGGAGACGGCACCTTGACCGCGTAATCACGAAAGTCTGGCATGCGAAGATCGTGGAGCAGCACTCCACCGTTTGCATGCGGATTTGCGCCCATGCGTTTGTTGCCGACGGGGGCCAGTTCTGCCAATTCCGGCTTCAGATGACCGTGATCGTCAAAAAGCTCTTCCGGGCGATAACTTTTCAACCAGCTTTCCAGCAATTTGAGATGTTCTGGATGCGCCGCCGGATCTGAAAGCGGTACATGATGTGACAGGAAAGTGCCTTCGACTTGCAGGCCGTCGACGATTTTTGGCCCCGTCCATCCCTTGGGAGAGTTTAGGACAATCATTGGCCACCGTGGGCGCTCCGTGCTTTTACGATTGCGGGCGTCGTTCTGAATTTTCTTTATCTGACTGATGACTTTATCAAGGGTCGATGCCATCGCCTGATGCATGACTCCTGACTCATGCCCCTCAACAAAATAGGGTGTATATCCATAACCACGCAACAATTGTTCTAATTCTTCGTGTGATATACGTGCGAGAACTGTAGGGTTGGCTATCTTGTAACCATTCAAATGAAGAATTGGCAGGACAGCCCCATCCGTGGCGGGATTAAGAAATTTATTAGAATGCCATGCCGTGGCCAGCGGCCCTGTTTCAGCTTCGCCGTCACCAACGACGCATGCGACGATGAGGTCTGGATTATCAAACGCCGCGCCAAAAGAATGGCTAAGCGAATAGCCGAGTTCGCCGCCTTCATGAATTGATCCCGGACATTCTGGCGATGCATGGCTGGGGATTCCGCCGGGAAACGAGAATTGAGTGAAAAGATTGCGAAGGCCGGATTCATCTTTGCTTATATTCGGGTAAATTTCGCTATAGGTGCCTTCAAGATAAGTATTGGCGACAACGGCTGGTCCGCCATGACCGGGGCCGGAGACATAAATCATATTCAAATCAAATTTTTTAATGACACGGTTAAGGTGCGCGTAAATAAAATTCTGACCCGGCGTCGTTCCCCAATGGCCCACCAGCATCTTTTTCACATCAGATAGCGCCAAGCGGCGTTTAAGTAGCGGGTTGTCGCGTAGATAAATTTGGCCTACCGATAAATAATTGGCAGCACGCCAATAGGCGTGGAGCTTGTTGATTTCATCCGTAGATAATAGCGCTGTTTGCATAGCAAGAATCCTACCCTTCACGGAGCAAGTTGAAATGAGTTGTGACCTTTTATCCATCAACCAAGTTGAATCCCTTGATTGCAGTCAAATTACTTAACGATTGTGATTATGGCGCGTGAACGGCCTGAGGTTACGGCATGTCTTCCAGAGACACCTTGACTGCCGTCAATCAAGCCAAAGAAATACAATATTTATGCGTGTTGCGAGCGCAAATAACCAAAAAACATAAGTTCTGACTTCCTTGATCGCAATCAAACATTTCTGCTCCACAACTTCTTACAAATAGAACTGCACCGTTGTGCAGATCATAATCAAACTCAACAAAGGAGAGAGCCATGACCAGTCAAGCATCAGAAAAGAACATCCCTGTTTCGGTGAAGCAGGGCGCAAGTCCGATTCAGGCGTTCCAGAAGGAAGTGAACAATTTGTTCCGCGACTTTTTCGGCGAAACATTGCCGCACTTGTGGAGGTCATCTGAGGCCTGCATGCCATTTGGCGCATGCCCGGCCACGGACGTTGTTGAAACCGATAAGGCTTTCAAGATCATGGCTGAATTGCCGGGCATGGAGGCTAAAGACATTACTGTCACGATCAGCGACAACTATGTAACCATTAAGGGCGAGAAGCGGGAAGAAACGAAGGAAGAGAAAAATGGCTATTTCCGCCAAGAACGCTCTTACGGCGAATTTCAGCGCGTTATCGCCTTGCCCCCGGACTTTGTGAACATAGAGAAAGCCGAAGCTCAGGTGAGCAAAGGCATTCTTACTATTAGTTTGCCAAAGAAAGCCGGAGCTCAATCCACGACGCGAAAACTTGATGTCAAACAGGCAGCTTAATGAACCGATGAATCGGGAGGACCTGCTTTCGGCAGCGGGTCCTTTCAGATCAGTCCTAGTCAACAGGAGAAAAACTATGAAAAAATGTACCTTGGCGGCACTGCTGGTTTATATGGCCATGATGACTTCGGCCTGCGCGCAGACGCAAGACAAACATGCTGTCGGCGATATGTACACGAAAGCGCTTAATATGATCGAGGCTCAGGGGATGCTTAATACCCTAAACATACAAAAGCATGTGGCGATAAGCGATATCCACATAGACCATGGGCAGATTTTCATAACCATAAAGCCGGATACTGGCTCTACAATAATCGTCTATGATTTGATCTCGGGCAAGATCGTTCCCGGAAATAACGAGAGCAAGGCAAAGCCATAGAACTCAGGAAGGGATAAACATTATGGTTACCCCTCAATTTTCACAGCCTTATGGAAACCCATCCAGAGATGGGATGAGAAATAAACTTTCAGAATATGGAGAACCAGAAAACATTTTCACTCTGCTTGATAAAATCTATCAAGCTAAACTTGCGCGCATGACTTTGGGTGTTAGTCCTGCGAGCATAACGGAAATATTTTCCTCATGGGCGGCGCATTTTGCAATAGCGCCGGGAAAGGCCCTAAGCCTCGCCTTTTATCCGGCACTTCACGTTCAGGATTGTATGAATAGATTGGCAGGTGGAAGCCAACATCCTAATTGCGTGTCCGACCCACGATTTCATTCAGAAAATTGGCAGCACTGGCCGTGGTGCATGTGGGCCGAAGGTTTTCAGCAATTGGAAGATTTTTGGAGAGACGCTACCAAGGGCATCCCCGGCGTAACGGAGCATAATGAACAGGTGGTCGCCTTCGCCGCGAGACAAATTCTTGACGCCTATTCTCCCACCAACTTTGTTGCCACCAATCCCGATTTATTTTTTGAGACATTACGCAGTGGTGGCGGGAACCTTGTGCAAGGTGGATTGAACGCTATAGAGGATATGCGTCGCACCATGACAGGCGCCCCATTGGTTGGTACGGAGAAATTCAAGATAGGCGAAAATATAGCTGCCACGCCGGGAAAGGTTATTTACCGCAATCGGCTAATTGAGCTAATCCAGTATGAGCCGCAAACAAAAATGGTTGGCAAGGAACCTGTTTTGATTATTCCGGCTTGGATCATGAAATATTACATCCTCGACCTGTCGCCGCAAAACTCTCTTGTGAAATGGCTGGTCGGCCAAGGCCACACGGTATTCATGATATCGTGGAAAAATCCGGGCAAGGAAGATCGCGATCTGGGGCTTGACGATTATTATCGTCTTGGCGCAATGGCAGCATTAGACGCCGTGTCGGCAATTGTTCCGGAATCCAAAATTCATCTGGCCGGATATTGCCTTGGTGGAACGCTGGCTATGATTACTGCCGCAGCGATGGCGCATACTGGAGATGATCGCCTGAAAAGCCTAACATTGTTAGCCGCGCAAGGAGATTTTACCGAAGCCGGTGAGTTGATGCTGTTTGTCAGCGAGAGCGGCGTGTCCTATCTCAAAAACATGATGTGGGGGCAAGGCTATCTGGATACACGGCAAATGGCGGGAGCCTTCCAGATGCTTCGTTCCTATGACCTCATCTGGTCTAAAACCGTGCATGAATATTTGATGGGAAAACGGGAGGGGATGATTGATCTCATAGCGTGGAACGCAGATGCCACGCGCATGCCCGCTCGCATGCATGGTGAATATCTGGAAAGACTGTTCCTCAAAAACGAATTCGCCGAAGGCCGCTATGCTGTGGAAGGAGCCCTGATAGCGCCAGAAGAGATAAATGTGCCTATTTTTGCCGTCAGCACGGAAACGGATCATGTCGCCCCATGGCATTCGGTGCATAAAATCCATCTAATGGTCAATGGGTCGGTACGGTTCATTCTGACTAGCGGCGGTCACAACGCCGGTATTGTCAATGAACCCGGCCATAAGAATCGTTCTTACTGCGTTCATGATCGCAATCCTGGGGATCGCTATCTAGGGCCAGATCAATGGTTGGAAGCGGCTGAGAAAAAAACAGGATCATGGTGGTTCGCTTGGCAAGACTGGCTGGCTTCATGGTCAGAGCCTATACAAACAATACCCCCTGACATGGGTAATCCTTCGCAGGGCTATTCGGCCATCGCTGACGCGCCAGGAACTTATGTGCGCCAGAAATGAAAGGAAGATGTTTGCGGCGATTAGAGCCTTCCTATGCGAGCAAGGGAAAAGCTCAGTAGCGGATCGAAAATGAGGCGGAATGCGCCCGTGGCTATAAGAACAAGCATAATTAGAATGCCATATCTTTCCATGCGCATATAAAGCCGCGACAGCGCGTCAGGCAAAACGGCACCTATTATGCGCCCCCCATCAAGCGGCGGAACGGGAACAAGATTAAAAATCATCAGAACCAGATTAATAACTGCACCGGCAATTGCAATTTGTGCCGGTATCCCTATCTCGGAATCTGATAAGGTATTTAAAACTTTTCCGCCGATCATTAAGTCTGCCAACGCCAGCCAGCCGCACATCATGACAAAGTTGGCCAAAGGTCCAGCGAGTGCCACGAGAATAATTCCCAAACGGCCATTCTTTAGCCGCTCGAAATCGACAGGGACAGGCTTGGCCCAGCCGAAGATAAACGGCACATGGGCAAACAGCATTAACCCGGGAACGATAAGAGTTCCAACCGGATCAATATGCCTGAGCGGGTTAAGGCTCAGGCGTTTGGCATCTCGTGCGGTTGGATCGCCGAGACACAGAGCCATCCAGCCATGAGCGCATTCATGCAGTGTAATAGCCGGTATGCCCGGTATTAACCAGATAAGAACCTGTTTGAGGACGTCGTAACTGTTTGAATTCATAGCCCCAATCCTCACCCTATGCTGCAAGCATAGTGACGAATTCATTATTTTCATTGATCCCAGTCAAACCAGTTCAGGCATAGACGTTATATCTGTAAGGAGAAAATGAAAGAGGCTTGATCGCGATCAAGTATTTTGAAGCAGATACACGGTACGCTCAACCTCGAAAACATACAGCCGGAGGAAAAAATGTCTCAACCAGAAAACAATTCTTTTGCCAAATCCGCGATGCCGCCTTTGATGGATTTATCTAAACTTATGAGCGGCTTGAAAGCGCCTTCTTTCGACGTGGAAGCGCTGATGGAAATAAACCATAAGAATATTGAGGCAGTCACCACCATTAATCAGTTTGTTTTCGATAGCTTACAATCTTTTGCGCGTCATCAGGCTGATTTTATCCGCCAAAGTCTCGAAGAGCAGTCCAACTGGATGAACTCTTTGATGTCGCCTGCGCCGATTCAGGGAAAAGTCTTGCAACAAACCGAAATGTCAAAGGTGGCTGTAGAAAAATGCCTGACCAATGCGCGTGATGCGGCGGATGCGCTCGTTAAGTGCAACAACAAGGCGATGGAAACAATCAGCAACCGTATGCAAAACGGCCTTACCGAATTCAAAAGCCTGATCCACACTAATATGGCCGCCTAGCTAGGGATAAGCATCAGCACGGCGGCTGCTCCCATTATGGCTGTTGCGATCCACCCTAGAATAACAATAGGCTTGCTGGCGGTGAAGTCTCCCATGACAGATTTCTTGGTGACGAGAATAATAATAACCGCCATCAGCGGCACCGCCACGATCCCGTTGATGACCGCACTCCAGAACAAGGCTTTCATCGGATTAATGGGCGAATATTGAACGACAAGCCCGATGAGCACGCTGACGATAATCACGCTATAAAACCCTCGCGCATCATTGGCGCGCCGTTCCAATCCCCACTTCCAACCCATAGCCTCGGCAAGGGCATAGCCCGCTGATCCGGCAAGCACCGGAACCCCAATTAATCCTACGCCAATAATGCCAAGTGCAAAAAGCATAAAGGCAAAATCACCCGCCAATGGGCGCAAAGCGCTTGCCGCCTGTGCTGCCGTTTGAATGTCCTTGATGCCTGCCACATTAAGCGTAACGGCAGTCGCAAGAATAATGAAATAAGCCGCAATGTCGGAATAAAACATGCCGCTCCACGTATCCCAGCGGATGCGGCGCAATTCCGGTTTTGCGGCACATGGATTGCTTACAAGTGAAACTTCTTTTTGCCGCTGCATATCTTCAACTTCTTCCGATGCCTGCCAGAAAAAGAGGTAAGGACTGATTGTCGTTCCAAAAATACCGACTACCACAGTAGCCGTCTCAGAATTCAGCGTTAATTTCGGCCACACGGAACGAAGAGCGACTTCACCCCAAGGCACATGTACGGCAAACAAAACCGCGCCATAGGCCAATAAGGAAAGCGTTAGCCATTTTAAGAAGGAGACGTAACGGTGGTAGGGGATAAAAACCTGTAGTAGCAGTGTTCCCACGACACCAACCAACGTCATCAGGTGACGATTGAATCCGGTGACGAGTTCGGCAACTTCGCCCATCGCCGCAACGTCGGCAGCGATATTGAGAATGTTTGCTGTCAACAGCAAGCATACCACTCCCTTCAGTATAATTGGCGGGAAAGCGGTTTTAATATTGGCTGCAAGCCCCTTTCCGGTGACCCGACCGATAAGGGCGCACATCGACTGGATAGCCGCCATGAGGGGAAATGCCACCAGCATCGTCCAAAGCATATTGAGCCCGAACTGAGCTCCCGCTTGGGAATAAGTGGCAATGCCACTTGGATCATCGTCAGCCACCCCAGTGATAAGTCCGGGGCCGATCCGCGCAAGAGGGTGCTCTTTGATGCGGCTCCAAAGAACACCAATGGCATTTGCAGGTGCGCGACCCTGAGCGTTGTCTTTGGGGGAGAGTTGTTTGCAAGCCATAGTCAGTCCGAATTAACCGTATAAGATTTGATTACTTCTATCACAAACAGGCAGTTAAGCTGTAAATAAAGGTCATCCATATAAGGCATTGGTTCACAATATTGTTGATTGCGATCAAACAACTTTTGTGGAATGCGTCTTAGACTCTAAGTCGTTCTGTTTATTATGACTTATGAGGTGGAATTTTATGCAACTCACTTTTCTTGGTGCCGCAGGCACTGTTACCGGCTCCCGCTATCTTGTTGAAGCGGAGGGCAAGAAGCTGTTGGTCGATTGCGGGTTGTTTCAGGGGTATAAGGAATTGCGGCTGCGGAATTGGGCCCCGTTTCCTGTCGCGCCCTCTGATCTTCATGCCGTTATCCTGACGCATGCGCATCTCGACCATTCGGGTTATCTGCCTTTGCTGGTCAAACAGGGGTTTCGCGGGCGCATTTATTGCACGCCGCCGACTTTTGATCTGTGCAAGCTTCTATTGCCCGACAGCGGTTATATACAGGAAGAAGATGCGCGCCGCGCCAATCGGTACAATTATACCAAACATAAACCCGCTCTGCCGCTTTACACACTGGCCGAGGCGGAAGAGTCGCTGAAATATTTTCATCCCGTTCCGTTTGGCATAGACAGTTCCGTCGCCGACGGCATCCATTTTCGTTTTGAACGCGCGGGACATATTCTCGGCGCGGCGTGGATACGGTTAGCGGCGGAAAAAAGAACCATTCTCTTTTCTGGCGATTTAGGCCGCCCGAATGATCCGGTAATGAAAGCGCCGGTTGCGCCGATTGAAACAGATTATCTGGTGGTTGAATCCACTTACGGCGACCGCCGTCATGAAGCGACTGATCCTCTTGACCAGCTTGCGCCCATTATCAACCGCGCGGCTTCGCGCGGTGGCACGGTGATTATTCCGGTTTTCGCCGTCGGGCGCGCGCAAAGCCTGATGTATTATCTTCACATTCTGAAGAAAGAAAAACGCATTCCTAATCTTCCCGTTTACCTCGACAGCCCGATGGCGATTAACGCCACAGATATTATGGATAAAAATCTGAACGAGCATCGCCTGAGTGCTTCTATCTGTGCCGCGATGACGCAGGAAGTCACTTATGTCCATACGGCGGATGAATCAAAAAAGCTGGATATGGATCGTTTTCCAAAAGTTATTCTCGCCGCCAGCGGTATGGCAACTGGCGGGCGGGTGTTGCATCACCTGAAGCATCTTGCCAGCGATCATAGAAACACGATTATATTCGCGGGCTTTCAGGCAGGCGGGACGCGTGGAGACAGGATTTTACGCGGCGAAAAGGAAATCAAGATTCACGGGGATATGGTCGCCGTCAATGCAGAAATCGCGCAATTGCATAGCGTGTCGGCGCATGCGGATTACAAGGAGATTCTTGATTGGATCGGGCATTTGCATAAAGCGCCCCTGACCACCTTTATCACTCACGGCGAACCTTCGGCCTCCACCGCTATGCGGCATTCGCTTTTAGAAGCTCACCCCAATTGGCGTTGTGTTATTCCCGAGCATATGCTGGCGGTGAAATTATGAACGAGAAACTAACGCTTAAACTCAAACATCTTGGCATAGATACGCAGAACGAAGCGGTGATTTATGTGCGCGCCGACAGCCAGATTTGCCTTTCCGAAGGCTTTGTCGCGGAAACGCGCATTCGCGTGCAAAAAGGTGAACGCTATATAATTGCTACGCTGAACACCGTAACAACGCCCTTGCTCCACCATAACGAGGCCGGGCTTTCGGAATATGCGTGGCGCATTCTCGATGCCAAGGAGGGTGAAGAGGTTGATCTGGCGCATCCCAAACCTCTTTCCTCCCTCAGCTATATCCGCAAGAAAATCTACGGCCACACGTTGCAGAAAACAGAAATCAGCGCGATCATTGAAGACGCGGTGGCGGGGCGTTTGTCGGATATTCATCTCTCCGCCTTTGTCGCTTCCTGTGTCAGTGCACATATGAGCGAGAGTGAAGTTCTGCATTTGACAGAAGCAATGGTCGATACGGGGGAACGACTTTCGTGGAATAAAGATTTGGTGGTTGATAAACATTGCGTCGGCGGTTTACCCGCCAACCGGACGACGCCGATTATCGTGGCGATTGTCGCGGCATTCGGATTGACGATCCCCAAAACATCGTCGCGCGCAATTACGTCGCCTGCGGGAACGGCGGATACGATGGAAGTGCTGGCTCCCGTTGATCTGTCCCTTGAGCAAATCCACAAGGTTGTCGAAAAAGAAAACGGCTGCATCGTCTGGGGCGGGGCGGTTTCGTTAAGCCCTGCCGACGATGTGCTGATCCGCATCGAACGCGCGCTTGATTTGGATGGCGAGAGCCAGTTGGTGGCCTCGGTTCTGTCCAAAAAGATCGCGGCGGGATCAACACATATTGTCATCGACATCCCAGTCGGCCCGACGGCCAAAGTGCATAGCGCCGAAATGGCGATGCGTATTCAGAAAATGTTGGTATCGGTAGGACAAAAACTTGGCCTGACGATAAAGGTCATCATTACGGAAGGGTTCGAGCCGGTAGGGTTCGGCATCGGCCCGGCACTGGAAGCGCGGGACATTGTGCGTGTTTTGCAAAACCACCCTGCTGCGCCAGCAGATTTGCGCGATCATGCGTTGTTGCTCGCCGGAAATATTCTGGAATTTTCGCCAAAAGTCGCCAAAAATCAGGGCATAGAGTTGGCCAAAGAAATCCTCGCCAATGGCAGCGCATGGAAGAAATTTCAGGCGATTTGCGAGGCGCAAGGCGGGATGCGCGAAATCCCCCAGTCCCAATGCCAGCAGGATTATTTTGCGACAAAACGTGGGCGCGTCGTTCAGATTAACGGCAAACGCCTCGGCTTGCTTGCCAAACTGGCGGGTGCGCCGCAATCGAAAACGGCGGGCATCGATCTGCATGTCAAATTGCAAAGCATCGTAGAAAAAGGACAGGCCTTGTTCACCATTCACACGCAATCGCCGGGAGAAATGGATTACGCGCTTTCCTATCTGCACGGTAACAATACGATTATCCAGTTGGAGGAAATGGAATGACGCTGCTATTTGCGTTTCCCGAGCAAGCCGCTATGGGGGTCAAGCTCATCGCCCTTTCTGGCTATAAGAAAGGCGATTGGACGTGGCGGCAATTCCCCGACGGCGAATCCTATGTGCGTATTTTGTCCGATGTAAAGGGCAAGCAGGCTATTATTCTATGCAGTCTGAGCCAGCCGGATACAAAAACCTTGCCGCTGATCTTTTTGGCAAAGACGCTAAAAGAACTGGGCTGCGAAAAGGTGACGCTGTTCGCGCCTTATCTCGGTTATATGCGGCAGGATATCCGGTTTCATGAAGGCGAAGCCATTACGTCCGAAGTCTTTGCAGAGTTTCTCTCCCGCTATATCGACGCGCTTGTAACGGTCGACCCGCATCTGCATCGCCACAAACATATGGAAGAAATATACGCCTGCGAGTGCAAGGTTCTAAGCGCCGCGCCGCTTATGGCGCAATGGGTCACGGCGCATGTCAAAAACCCGCTGATTATCGGCCCCGACGGGGAAAGCGAACAATGGGTCAAAATGGTCGCCGCGCAGTCGAACGCGCCCTATGTCGTTTCGAGCAAAGGGCGACATGGCGACCGCGACATTGAACTCGTTCTGCCGGACATTCGGCCTTACAAAGACAAAACACCGGTTCTTATCGACGATATTATTTCAACCGGTGTTACGGTTATCAGGACGATAGAATTATTGCGCCAGCAGGGGCATATGCAGGTTGTCTGCCTCGCGACCCACGGCGTGTTTGCAGGCGACGCTTATGAAAAAATCATGAAAATGGGGAATGTCGAGGCGGTCACGTCCGACACCATTTCTCACCCTTCAAACGCGATAGATGTGGCAAGCTTGTTCGCGTGATCCGTCAGTTTTTCTTGTCGTCCGAAGAAGGCGGCGCGATATAGAAAAATCCGGAGCGATGCTCCAGCACATGCAGGATAAAATTGGCAATGACGATGACAGATGCCCCCTCGCAAGCCAGCATGTAATATCCTGCTCCCACGATAGCGCCGATGGCCGATGAACACCAGATGGTAACCGCAGTATTGATGCCGCGCACTTGCAACCCGTCGCGCATGATAACCGCACCCCCCAGGAAGCCGATGCCCATAACGACTTGCGACGCCACGCGCGCCATTTCGCCGGGCGCTGCGAGTTTTATGCCAAGCAGGATGAACAGGCATGAGCCGAGCGCGACCAGCGCATGGGTATGGATGCCTGCGCTGTGATCGTTGAGTTTGCGCTCCAGTCCGATAGCGGCACCGAGACCGAGGGCGATGAAGAGCGTAGTGAGTTCTGACATTTATTTTTCTTCCTTCGTTGCGTTCCACCACCCGCCGCCGAGAGCGGCGAAAAGCGCGGTGGTGTCCTGATAGCGTATAGCAATCGTCTGTAACTCGGCGATCTTGGCCTGATGATATTGGCTGTCTGCGTTCAAAACATCAAGATAGGTTGCAAGCCCCGCCTGATAATTGGCTTGCACAAGATGCAGGGCTTGCTGGGCGCTCGCCAATGCATCTTCATCAGCGCGCAATGTCGCCGTGTCATGTTCGAGCGCGCGTAGCGTATCGGCAACTTGCGCAAAGGCGGCCAGCACCGTTTGGCGATACAAATCCATCACCTGTCGATAATTCTCTGTCGCTGCTTCGCGTCTGAACCACAGAGTTCCGGCATCGAATACCGGCATTGTGGCTGCTGCGCCCATGCTCCAGAAGTTGCTGTTGGAGGTGAACAATGTGTTGGTGGTGATGCTGTTATTGCCGAAACTTCCGTTCAGCGTCACATCGGGAAACATCGCCGCTGTCGCCACGCCGACATTGGCGCTGGCGGTATGGGCGGTCGCTTCGGCGATCAAAATATCGGGACGCTGGCGCACGAGATCGGAAGGAAGGCTGACGGGTAAATCGTTGGGCAAAGTCAGGTCGGCGAGATCGATGTCAGGCATTTTCCATTCGGAAGGAACATGCCCGGTGAGCGTCGCTAGCAGATCGTCGCTTTGCGTGAGTTTTTGCTGTAGCTGGGGAATCTTAGCTTCATAGGAAGCAAGCTGGCTACGCAGGCTGAGAACGGTTGAATAGGGAACCGTTCCCGCACGCTCCTGAATTTCGGCGAGCTTGACTTGTTCTTTCTGCATATCGATGAGTTGCTGTGTCGCTTCGATCTCAGCGCGATAGGCGGCTTTGGCAATAACCGTGTTGGCGATGTTGGATTCCAGAGTTAGATAGGTGGCTTGTTCCGTCGCTTGAGCCATGTCGGCTTCTGCTCCCAGGGCCTCGATCATGCGGCGATTGCCGCCGAAAATATCGAGCGTATAGCTGACCGTCGCGGAAAGCGTGAACAGATTGAATATGCTGGGGGGAAAATCAATGCCAGCCTTAATCGGCGTTGATTTCTGCCGCGAAGCTCCCGCATCGGCGTCTATTTCCGGGAAGAAAACACCATAACCGCTGCGCAAATTATCCTGACTCTGGCGTAGATTGGCTTCCGCCGCGTCGAGGCCGGGATTGTTGGTAATTGCCTCATTCATGACCGCGTCAAGCTTTTGCGATTTAAAAAGCTTCCACCATGCGGCATCTATTTTGGCTCCCGGCGAGAAATGTTGCGCTTCGCCATCGGCGGAAACCGTATTTGTCGGGTCGTCGCCGTTTGTGTAATGCGTCACTGGCGGCGCGTCGGGCGGCGTGAAATCGGGGCCGACGGCGCAGGCCGACAAAACGCACAGCAATACGCTGCCGCACAGCTCGATAAGATCGTTTCTATTTTTCGCCAACATAGACATCCACCAATTGCCCCGGGTAAAGATTCAAATCCTTCGGCCTGTCGAAACTAAAAATGACAGGCAGCACACGAACATCGACGCGTTCCTGTCTTTCGTCGGAAAGCTCTATTTTCGGCGAGACATAGGGTTGGATGCGCGTAAAGGTCAGCGGTATATGCGCATCGGTGCCGCGAATAAACATCTGCGCGGTCAGCTTGGCAGGGTCGGCCATATCGTGAACGAGTATCTCGTCGATATAAACCCGCACCTGCAATTGGGCATCAGGCGTTCCCATGACGATCAACGGATTCTGTGCTTGCGTATAGGCATCATAAGCACCTTGCGACGATACATAACTGCCGACAGCCGATTGTAGCGTTAGAACGACACCGTCGCTGGGCGCTTTCAGCGTATATTTGTCGAGCAAAGCGGCGGAAGATGCTGCTGCTTTCGATAGAGCCTCATATTGCTTCTGCTGGTTCTCAATATCGTAACTCCACGCTCCGGCTTTGGTCAGGTCATATTGCTTTTGCGCAACCGCAAGGCTGGCTTCCGCGATCTTCTCGGCGTTACGCGCATTATCCAGCACATCGAGGCTGACGGATTTTTTATCGAGCGCATAAGATTTTTCCTGCTTGGCGAGTTGATCCTGCGCGTTCTTCAATGTCGCCCTGGCATTATCGACCTGCGCCGCTGCGACATCGAGCGTTTCCGGCCTCGGTTCGGCCTTCAGCTCATTAAGCAGAGCCAAAGCGGCATCGGCCTGCGCCTGTTGCTGTTCCGCCGTCGCGCGTTGAACGGAATCGTCGATTGTCAAAAGCACATCGCCTTTTTTGACTTTCGCGCCTTCGGCAACCGGCACGCTTGTTATTGGCCCGGAAACTTCGGGATAGATATTGATGTTCTCGCCCTGCGCCTGCACGCTTTCGATAATGCCTTCCGCGTAAATCCCTTTGGTATAGGGATTGGTGGCGGGATTGAATGTCGGAGGAAGAACCGGCTGCTGCTGGCTGAAAATATAGGCGCTGAACAACGCCAGCAACACGCCCAAACCAGATACGGCAAAGATGATCTTATTGCGCATTCAAAGTCCCCTGTTCGACACCTGACAGTTTCCCGTCTTCCATTTTGACAATACGGTCGGCAAATTCATAAATACGGCTGTCATGCGTGATAATGATGATGCAGCGTTTGTCGGTTAGAATATTCTTGCGGACGAACCTGACTATATTCCGCCCCGTATCGCCGTCCAGCGAGGCCGTCGGCTCATCGAGAATAAGAATGTCGGGACGGCTGACAATCGCGCGCGCGATGGCAACGCGCTGCTGTTCTCCGCCGCTTAATTTCACCGGAGGCAATTGCCCACGGCCTTTCAAGCCGACGATGTCGAGATTGGTTTGCGCTTCCTTGATAGCATCATCCCAATCGCGTTTTTGTAGGATAAGAGGGATAGCGACATTCTCGACAGTCGTCAGGCGTGGGAACAAGTGATAATCTTGAAAGACAAAGCCGATTTTGTGCAAGCGGAATTCGGCGAGGTCGTCGGTCGAAAGGCTCCATATATCCTTATCTTCAATTTTTACCGAACCTTCGTCGGGTCGAAGAATGCCGGAAATCATACTCAACATCGTCGTTTTGCCGCTGCCAGACGGGCCGACAACATAAAGGATTTCCCCAAAATTGGCCTCAAAACTGACATCGCGCACGGCATAAGTTCTAGCGTCGCCCTCGCCAAACCATTTTTTAATTCCTGTTGCCTGGATGGCGACTGTTGACATTTCTATCCCCTGAAAATGTCAAAGGGTTCAATTTTCAGAACTTTGCGAACGCCGATATAGCTGGAAGCCGCCGCGATAATCATGACCATCATGAATGCAAAACCTAGATTGGGAAAAGTCACTATCGATGCATAGTCGGGAAGATAAGACCGCGCGAACCAGATCATCAGCGAACATAATCCGATGCCGAGGCCGTAACCCGTCAGGGAAACGAACGCCACCTGAAACAAAATCATTTCGACCAATTCGCTACCTTTAGCTCCAATTGCCTTAAGAGCTCCGAACTTTTCGAGATTTTCGAGAATGAAAGTGTAGAAAGTCTGGCCGGAAATGGACAGGCCGACGATAAAACTGATAATCGTCATCATCATCAGGTTCGCGCCAACGCCGGTTTGGTATTTGTAGAAATTCTTGATTTTCTGAACGAACTCGCCTTTTGTCAGCGCCAGATAGCCCGCTGCCGCGACTTGTTGTTTGATGATCGGTATATCCGCAGGTGTTTTTGGTTCGACCAGGATGTAAGAAATCGTATAGCGAGCATTGGGGATATATTGCAGCGCCCTATTATAAGTCGTGTATAGGGTGGGGACACCGAATAATCCGCTCGACGCGACATTGCCGATGCCAACAATAACACCGCGATGATCATTTAGCTCAAACTCGGTGCCTATTTTTGGGTTTTCGAGTTTATAGAATTCGGAATCATTAATGGCGATGAACGCGTTTTCGGCAAAGATGTCCTTAATGTCGCCCTCGAGAAGATTTGGCCGTCCGACGAGGCTGGTATCGTCCAGCCCAATAATATTGACGGCCTGATAAGCGCCGTCGCGCAGTTTCAGCAACGATGCGCCGGAATAAAGCGGCACGGCATATTTGACGCCGGGAATGCTGCGCACTTCGTCAAGAACATAATCGGGTAGAGGGATCGTGTTGGCGACTGTCTGAATGGCCGGGTCCATAACCCAGATCGAAGAACCGATATTGTAAACAGTCGCCGAGGAACGGCTGAGGACTCCGGCAAAAATCGACATCATCTCGATCATCAGGAACGAGGCGAAAGTTATCCCGAGCAAAAGCGCAGAGAATTTAGCCCTGTCATTCACGAGAATCTTATAGGCAATTTTGAGAATGCCGGGCATCGCTTTCCTTCATGTCTTTTTTCAGCAACGGCTGCTGATTGCATTTGTATGCTATCTAAAAGGAAAAGCGTTTGATCGCGATCAATATAGGCGTGGTTTAGACGGAATGGCGGGGATCAAACGCGCGTCGTGCTAGGCGTTTTACTTTGAAGCAATAATGCCTTAAGTGTTTCATGTTCTTTGCAGTTGTCGGAAATGGAACAGTCGGCGCAGACATAATTTTCCATCTTTTCTAGGTTGGTGAAGGACACGCGCGTATCGAGAACGGAAATTCCGTGTTCGCGGATTTTTGCCAGCGCGCGGGAGAATGTCTCCACTTCCATGCCGAGGCGCGAAGCGATGAGGCTTTTACTATAGGGAAGGTCGAATCCGCGCGGATCATAATCGCGAAGGATGCAAAGACGTTCAAGAAAACAGGCGACCTGCTGCGCCGCCGACATCGTCGATTTATGTTCGGCCTCGATAGAGGCTATGTGAATGCGGTTCGAGAGCATATCCAGCAGATTAAGCGCGAACGTGCCATGATGCTTTGCCGTGTCTTTCAGCCATCCGATAGGAAATTCCATAACGATTGAATCTTTAACGGCGACGGCATTAAACTGGTGCGTCGATTGAGATTTAAGGATTTCGGTTTCGCCAATCGTGTCGCCTGCAATCAGGACTTCCGATGTCATTTCATGACCGTCCGGCGTTTCGCGGAAGAGCTGCACCGTTCCTTGGCCGATAATATAGAAATGCTTCACCTCGTCGCCATAGACAAACAGATGCTCGTCCTTGGGGAAACGATGGATTTTGCCCTGACGCAAAAGCTCGTCCTTTTCCTGTTCGCTCAAGTCTGCGAACAGGGGAAGCGCGCGCACGATTTTTGGGATGACGATATGCATGATGGGGATCATGCAGGAAAGACAACCAAAGATAAAGGCCAAAGGGGTATCTCAACTAGCTGATATTAAAGAAACTTTTTTATCCCCGTATGCAGATATGCTTTTTCGGCAGTTTGTCACTTCTGTTGCGCATGCGCTTGACGGCGATCAATCATTTTGGCGCGCCTTCTTGATACAAAGGATGGGGAACACACATTTGAAGGAACTCATCATGAAAGCGCTTGTTTATCGCGGCCCCGGAAAAAAAGAACTCGAAAACCGGCTGAAGCCGGAAATTGAGGAATCATCGGACGCCATCGTCCGCGTTCTGATGACAACGATCTGCGGCACTGATTTGCATATTTTGAAAGGTGATGTGCCGACTTGCGAACCGGGGAGAATTCTGGGTCATGAAGGTGTCGGCATTATCGAGAAAATCGGCAATGGCGTCACAACGCTGAAGAAAGGAGATCATGTTCTGATTTCCTGCATAACATCATGCGGAAAATGTGATTATTGCCGACGCGGTATGTATTCGCATTGCGAAACAGGTGGTTGGATTCTCGGCAACCGCATTGACGGCACACAAGCCGAATTTGTCCGCATTCCGCATGCCGAAACCAGCCTGTATAAAATCCCGCCGGGTATGGATGAAGAAGCTTTGGTCATGTTAAGTGATATTTTTCCGACCGGCTATGAATGCGGCGTTCTCAATGGCAAAATTCAACCCGGCGGCACCGTGGCTATCGTTGGTTCTGGTCCCATCGGCCTTGCTGCGCTGCTAACGGCGCAGTTTTACTCGCCCGCGAAAATTATCATGATCGATCCGGATGATCGTCGGCTCGCAACCGCCAAACGTCTGGGGGCGACCGCGACGATCAATAACAAAAATGGAGGGGCAGCAGAGCAAGTGATGAAAATGACGGAAGGTCGTGGCGTCGATACCGTTATCGAGGCTGTCGGCATTCCTGCCACTTTTGAGTTATGCGAAGAACTCGTTGCCCCCGGCGGCGTCATTGCCAATATCGGCGTACACGGGGTAAAGGCCGATCTGCATATGGAGAAATTGTGGGATCGCAATATCACAATCACCACGCGCTTGGTCGATACCGTCACCACGCCGATGCTTCTCAAAACCGTGCAATCAAAAACGCTCGACCCGCAACAGTTGATTACGCATCGTTTCACGCTCGATAAAATCCTCGATGCCTACGATACTTTCGGCAAAGCGGCAGACACCGGCGCGCTTAAGGTCATTATCGCAACGGAAGGATAGGGCTAATACGCCTTCTCTTTCTGTTTATCTTTATGACATCGGCCTTTGTGGATCATGCATGTTTGCTTTTTTGCATTAAGAAAGATGAACTCTTATGGCGCAAGATGTGAACATCGTGGGGACGGTCGAGGCGGTGTTGGGGCCCGTCGTGGATGTGCGCTGCCGCTATTTGCCACCGCTTAATCAGGCGCTTCAGATCGTTGACGGAGTCAATGATCCTTATGTGTTTGAAGTCTATCAGCATCTGGCCCCCGATTTGGTGCGCGCCATCGCTTTGCGTTCGGTTTCCGGCATTAGCCGGGGCATGCAGGTCAAAGACCTGGGCGGTCCCTTGCATGTGCCGGTGGACAAAAACTGTCTTGGTCGCATGCTCAATGTTTTTGGCGAGCCTCTGGACGGAGGCGATGCTCTCCCGCCAACGGAATTCCGTAATATTCTGGCGGCACCGCCGCTTCTAGTCGATATATTGCCGCCGACGCAAATTCAGGAAACCGGCATCAAGGCTATCGATCTTTTGTGCCCCTTTGTGCGTGGCGGCAAGACAGGTTTGTTCGGCGGGGCGGGCGTCGGCAAGACTGTTCTGATGATGGAATTCATGCATGCGGTCAGCGCGGGCCAACACGGCGTTTCGGTTTTTGCGGGTGTGGGCGAGCGCATGCGCGAAGGCCATGAATTGTGGCATGAAATGAAGGATGCGGGCGTGCTGGACAAGTCTGTGCTTGTGTATGGGCAGATGAATGAATCTCCCGGTGCGCGTTTTCATGTGGGATATACGGCATTGACCTATGCCGAATATTTGCGCGACACGCTGAATACGGAAGTGCTGTTCCTCATGGATAATATTTTCCGCTTTGTTCAGGCGGGTAGCGAAGTTTCCGGCTTGCTTGGACGCATGCCCGCGATGGTGGGTTATCAGCCGACCTTGTTAACCGAAGTTGCGTCTTTGCAAGAACGTATCGTTTCTACGCGCCAAGGTTCTATTACGGCAGTCGAGGCCATCTATGTTCCCGCCGACGATATGTCCGACCCTGCGGTAGCGGCTATCATCAGCCATTTGGACAGCACCGTGATTTTGTCGCGGCAACAGGCCGCCAAGGGCATCTATCCTGCCGTCGATCCGTTGAAATCGAACAGCCGTATGCTCGATCACCGCATCGTCGGCGACCGGCACTATCGCGTGGCGCGCGCGGTGCGCGAACATATCGCGCGTTACCGCGAACTTGAAGACATTATCGCCATGCTGGGCATCGAAGAACTTTCGCCAGAAGACCGCAAGATCGTCGCGCGGGCGCGGCGTCTGGAACGCTATTTGACCCAGCCTTTCGCCGTTGTGGCGGAACATTCGGGCATTCCCGGTGTGCGCGTGCCTTTGGCGCAGACCATCGGTGATTGCGAAGGATTCCTGCAAGGCAGCTTCGACAATTTAAGCGAAGCCGATTGTTATATGCGTGGGAGCATGAGCGCATGAAAGATTTTAGCCTGACCTTGCTCGACTCCACCCAGACACAAAAATTTGAGGGTGTCACACAATGCGTTGCCGCCGATGCTACCGGTTCATTCGGCCTCTTGGCCGGACATGAAAATCTGGTGGCTGTTCTTCGTTATGGCTTGCTACGCTTTTGCGATAGCGCGGGTAAATGGCGCTATGCGGCGCTTCCCGGTGGCATTCTGCGTTTTGCTGGTAACACCTTGAGTATTGTGACATCACGCTATTTTGCCGGAGATGAGCGTGAAAAACTGGTGACACAACTTGCCGAAGAAATGGCGCGCGAGAATTCCGATATTCGCAATGCCCGCGCCACACTGGCGCAGATCGAACAGACTCTCATTCGCCGTCTCGGAGAACTGAGCGAAGGGCGGCGCTTATGACGCATAAAGATCAATTGGAAACGGAAACCGACCGCGATGTGCGCCGCCTTGAAGAAAAAGAGCGTAACCCGGCACGGTTTGTCTTCGGCCTTATGCTTTACGGTGGCACGCTCGGCCTTTTGTTCGTCGTGCCGATTGTCTGCGGAGCCTATCTGGGGCGGTGGATTGATTCCCTGATGTCGGGATATTCCGTGCGCTTTACGATCAGCCTCATTCTGCTGGGTATCGGCGTCGGAGCCTATAACGCGTTTTATTTTCTCAGGAGGCGCTCATGAATGACGGATTAAGCGCCGATGTTGTTTTCCATATTGGCTCCCTGACAATCACCGATTCCGTGGTGACGAGCTGGGGTATTATGTTTGTCTTTGCCGTAATTTCCATAGCGATGTCGCGGCGCTTGAAGATGGAACCTTCACGCTGGCAAAGCGCCCTTGAAGGCATCGTTCTGGTCATGGAAGACGCCATTGCCGACGTTCTACCGCAAAAGGCGCGGCGCGTGCTGCCTTTTATCGGCACTCTGTGGCTGTTTGTTGTTGTCGCCAATCTCACCGGCCTTGTGCCGGGACTGCACGCGCCGACGCGGGATTTGTCGGTCACGGCGGCTTTGGCCATTCTTGTTTTTATCTCGACCCACGCTTTCGGTATCGCCGAGAAAGGCTGGTGCGGTTATCTGCGCCATTATGTGGAGCCGAGTCCCATTCTTCTACCTTTTACGGTTATCAGCGAATTGACGCGCACGCTGGCGCTCGCCGTCCGTTTGTTCGGCAACATGATGAGCCTTGAAATGGCCGCGCTTCTGATTCTGTTGATTGCGGGCTTTCTCGTGCCGATACCATTGCTCATGCTGCATGTTATCGAAGCTTTGGTACAAGCCTATATCTTCGGCATGCTGGCTTTGATCTATATCGCAGGCGCGATAGAAAACACGGAATCTTAATCCACCAAGGAGGTAAGTATGACTATTGATATTCACAGCTTCAGTCTTTTCTCGACGGTTGTCGCAGGACTCGTCATCGCATTGGGAACCATAGGGCCCGCCTATGCCATGGGGCGCGCTATCTCCAGCGCACTCGAAGCTCTGGCGCGGCAGCCGGAGGCGGAAAAGACGATCACGCGCACCTTGTTTATCGGGTTGGCGATGATTGAATCCTTGGCGATCTACTGTCTGGTGATCACTCTGATCGTTCTGTTCCGTAACCCGCTGCTTGAATATTTCCTGAAATAGGATCGTGAGCAGAAAACAAGGGGCAGACTATGCAGATCGACTGGACGACCTTTATTCTTGAAATCCTCAACTTCGGGGTGCTGGTGTGGATTTTGCAGCGCTTTTTTTACAAGCCTGTGCTGGCCGTTCTCGATAAACGCCGCGCTTTGGTGCAGAGCCAGACGGAGAATGCCACGCGCCTGCAAGAGAGTGCTGAAGTCCTGAAAAAACAATATGAAGCACGGATGAAGGATTGGGAACAGGAACGCCAGCATTTGCGTCAGGCGCTGGATGATGAGTTTGCTAAGGAACGGGAACGCCGCCTTGGCGAGCTTAAAAAAGTTATGGCTGATGAGGCTGAGTCTATACGTGCGAGGGCGCTGGCAACGCAAACGGCGCACGAAACCTCTTTAGTTCGGCAAGCCGCAGGAAAAGCGTTTGGTGCAGCAGCGCAGATGTTGCAACGGCTGGCGTCTCCAGCACTTACCGTTACTATCGTACAGGTGTTCCAAGAAGACCTTGCCGCTTTAAATGAAATTGATAAAAAGGCCTTACGCGATGCCGCTGCAAAACTGCACGAAGGCGATGCCGTCGATATTGCTTCAGCTCATGCTTTGGACGATGCCACAAGACGGGGATTGATCGCGGCTCTGTCTCAAGCCGCAGGCCAACAGATTAAGGCCGTCTTTAGAGAAATGCCGGAACTTATCGCTGGCTTGCGCATATCAGTTGGCGAATGTGCTCTTGCCGCTGATCTTGCCGGAGAGCTGGAATTTTTCCAGCAAAGAGGCGGGCATGCCTGAACCCAAAAGCAACTATCGTTTTGGCCTGCGTATGCATGAACGCGGCAGCATCATCGGCGTTGGCGACGGCATCGCCTGGGTCAAGGGGCTGCCTTCGGCGCGTATGGATGAATTGCTGGTTTTTGCCGATGGCAGTCAGGGGCTGGTGTTCCAACTGAATGAAAAAGCGATTGGCGTTATCATCCTGATGCAGACGCACAACCTGACCGCAGGTATGGCAGCGCAATGCACAGGCCGAATGCTGACGATTGGCACAAGCGATGCTCTTTTAGGACGGGTTATTGACCCGCTGGGCAATCCACTGGATGGGCTGGCTGCACCGGAAACATTAGTCTTTCGCCCATTAGAATCGCCCGCACCGCCGATTTTGGAGCGCGACAACGTGCAACGGCCTCTTTATACGGGAACCAAAATCGTTGATGCGCTGATCCCAATCGGCAAAGGGCAACGTCAGCTTGTTATCGGCGATGACGGCACCGGCAAAAGCGCATTTGCCCTCGATGCCATTCTCAGCCAGCGCGGACGCAATGTAATTTGCGTTATGGTGATGATTGGTCAAACCCGCGCTGCAATCGCCTCGACGGTTGATACGCTGCGCAATGCTGGCGCGCTGAGTTACACCGTTGTGGTGGTGGCAAAAGCTGATATGCTGCCCGGCTTCCGCTATCTGGCCCCCTTTGCGGGTTGCGCCGTGGCCGAATATTGGATGCGGCAAGGCCGCGATGTTTTAATCGTCTATGATGACTTGACCCGACATGCACAAGCCTATCGCGAACTCTCGCTCCTGCTACATCGTCCGCCCGGTCGTGAGGCTTATCCGGGCGATATTTTCTATCTGCATGCGCGCATTCTGGAACGCTCAACCCAATTGGCGAAAATACAAGGCGGCGGCAGCATGACCGCTTTGCCTATCGTCGAAACGCAACAGGGAGAAATAGCGGCCTATATTCCAACCAATCTGATCTCGATTACCGATGGACAAATTTATTTTGATGCTAAATTGTTTGCCTCCGGCATGTTGCCCGCCATCGACATAGGCCGTTCCGTCTCGCGCATCGGCGGCGCAGCGCAAGATAAAGCTGTTAAAGAAGCGGCCTCGCGCATTCGTCTTGATTACCTACAATTTCTTGAACTGGAATTATTCGCACGTTTCGGCACGCGACTGGAAAAAGGCGTGGAGGAAAAGCTGCGTCGCGGGAGGTTGCTGCGTGAAATCCTCAAGCAAGATCGTCTGGCTCCGCTGACAGAAGTGCAGCATTTGGTCTGGCTGCTGGCCTATGGCGAAGGCTTGCTCGACCCTTACACGCCGTCGCAAGCAGCATCCTTGCTGCCAAAACTTTATGAGAGTGCCGCCAATCTTAAAATAACAGACCCCAAGGAACGCTGGCTTGATGTTTTGCATGCGGCCTTGGCTGGTATGCAAACATGACAAAGCGACGGGAAATAAAAGCGCAACTCTCGCTCTATGACGATCTCAGCGGCATCATCGGTGCTATGCGCAGCTTCGCTTTGGTTGAACTCAGGCGCGTGGCGCAACGCGAGGCGGCACAGCATCAAGCGATGCAGGCGATGAAAGCAACGCTTCATGATATGGCTCCCGCCTTGCCGCCTGCGCCGAAAACAAAGGACGATATATGGCTGTTGTTCGGATCGGTGCGCGGTTTTTGCGGCAGCTTTAATGAAGACGTGCATAGCGCTTGGCAAACACACGGCGCGATCATGCCTGTTATCGCCGTCGGCGAGAAACTGGCGGCCTTGCTACCCGAAGAGGCGACCGTGACAACTGTACCGGGAGCCATTGGCGCACTGGATGCCGCCGTGACGATTGAAAAAATTCTGTCCTCCATAGCTCCTTTGCGCGCCAAAGAGAATTGGGGGATTATGGCGGTCTCGCGTGATGAAAATGGGGTAAGCGTGCAGCGTCTTTTGCCATTGCCTGCTGCGTCTGACAAAGCAAGCCACCCTTTGCCGTTGACCAACGAAGCCGCCATAGATGTTGCGCGTGGTGTAGCGGAACATTATCTGTTCCACTCGCTTTCGGCTTTGTTATTGCGCTCCATCAGCATCGAAAACCACATGCGCCTGATGCAGATGGAAAATGCCCTGTCACACCTAGCGCGCGAAACCGATGAGCTGAGCCGTCATAGTAACCGTCTGCGTCAGGAAGAAATCATCGAGGAGATCGAGCTGATCGCCGGAGGTAAAAATGCCGCCGCAACCCTTGTTGATGATGTTTTCTAGGTTGTATATTACCACACCAGAATCAAAGGAGTTTAACATGACAAAAAACATACCCGCATCTCAATTAAAAGAATGGCTGGATAGCGATCAAGCCATTTTAGTAGATGTGCGTGAACCCGCTGAATACAAAGCCGAGCATATTCCCGGTGCGGTTCTCATACCTTTATCCGACGTTACGCAAAGCAAACTTCCGGCGCATGCTGGCAAAAAGCTGGTATTTCATTGCCGCTCCGGAAAGCGCGGCGGATTGGCCTGCGAGAAAATCCTTGGTTTGGGGGCAGAACCAGACGTTTATAACCTTGATGGGGGCATCATGGCGTGGTCACACGCCGGATATAATGTCGAAACTTCCGGAAGGTTCTTTTTGCCATTGGATAGACAAGTTCAACTGACCATCGGGCTGTGCGTTCTTTTGGGCAGTATTCTTGCCT
>JBAVWC010000023.1:0-1718 GCA_049697595.1 Alphaproteobacteria bacterium | reverse complement strand
CTTCTGGCCCTACTCAGGAGCCTGGCCGACGACGGAGTTGCGGTGATGTTTGTCACTCACCACTTGAACGAGGTGATGCAGGTTAGCGATGTCGTGACGGTCCTACGTGACGGCAATCTGGTGAGCACGAATCGGACGGCGAATGAAGATGAGGTGAGCCTGATTCGAAAAATGGTTGGACGCCCCTTGGGCCAGCTGTACAAACCCAAGAGAGTGCCAGCGAGCGATGCGCCTCTGGTGCTGGTGGCCAATGACATTGCGAGGGGGGATGTTGTTCGTGGCATCAGTCTTGTCGTCAAAGCCGGGGAGATAGTCGGGTTGTCCGGTCTTGTCGGCGCCGGGCGGTCGGAGTTCGCTCGGTGTCTGACGGGCGCAGATGTGTGCGACCGGGGGACCGTAGAAATCGTTGGCGGTGCACCGTTTCGTCCGCGACGACCACGCGAAACGATCGCGGCCGGGCTGGTCATGGTCCCTGAGGACCGGAAGGGACAGGGCCTGATCCTTAAGCGCGCCGTCGATGAGAACCTGGCCCTTGGCAGGCTGAAGGAAGTCGGTCGCGGGGGATTCGTCACCCCCAAGTCGTTGGCCACCCACGCGGAACGTTGGATGGCTCGCGCAGACATCAGGCCGCGAAATTCGACATTGCCGGTCGGCGTGCTGTCGGGCGGGAACCAGCAGAAGGTACTACTTGCCAAGTGGCTTGCGTGCAGGCCGAAAGTCCTAATCGTTGACGAACCAACCAGGGGGGTTGACGTCGGGGCCAAACAGGCAATTCACGAATTGATTCTGGAAGCAGCCGCCACGGGCATTGGGGTCCTGCTGATTTCTTCGGAACTTGAAGAACTCATAGGGCTCGCTCATCGGATTCTGGTCGTACGGAAAGGGAAGATCGCCGGTGAGTTTGAGGGAAGTTTCGATTCGGAAGAGATCATGATGGCGGCCTTTGGGACGACTTCGGAGGGGGTGGCGCAATGAGCAAGCAAATTGACGAGAAGCAGAGCGATGTCGAGTTAGCGCAAGCGACGTTGCTCGTGACAAAGCGAAAGCTCTCCGCACGAGACTACGGAATCATCGTGTTCCTCCTCCTGATTATCGTGGCGCTCGCCGTGTCGTCGCAGCCCTTTCGGTCAGAAGCGAACCTGAGCAACATCGTGAATCAGATGAGCATGGGTGGCATTGCCGCATGTGGCGCGACGCTGACGATCGTCGCTGGTGGTTTCGACCTCTCTCAGGGTTCGGTCTATGCAATCTGCGCCATCGTGGCGGTCATGACAACGAGCACTCTCGGTCCCTTCGGAGCGTTCGCTCTGGCACTCGTCGTCGGTTTGGGGTTGGGTGCGGTGAACGGCACGGTAATCGCCTTCGGCCGAGTGAATAGTTTCATTGCCACACTGGCTACGAGCTACGCCTTTATCGGCCTGGCGACGATCATGACGGCAGGGAATGTTGAACAGTCGGTCGCCCCACACTTCATGGTGATGAACGACGACGTCCTTGGACTCACGGTGGCTTCTTGGGTATTTATTGGTGTCGCGATCCTCACCGGACTGTTGCTCGCGTACACCAGATTCGGTAGAGGGCTGTACGCCATTGGCGGCAATCCGGAAGCTGCGCGACTTTCGGGCATATCCATTCCGTTTTATCGCGTGGTCGTGTTTTCACTCAGCGGCGGCTGCGCAGCCATCGCGGGGATCATCGATGCATCACAGACAGGATCG
>JBAVWC010000022.1:0-3651 GCA_049697595.1 Alphaproteobacteria bacterium | reverse complement strand
CCTTACACCTCTTTCTATCTTGGCCCGTTCGGTGTCTACACGTCACCCACGGGGATGCAGAGCCCCATCACGAATCAGCCGTACCTTGGCGGGTCACTGCACGAGGGCGACTACTGCGATTTGCAGGAAAACGAAGCTGCGGTGTGGAACATCCGGTATGGGGTTTCTCTCCATGCTGGGCGGTATCGCCTAGTGAAAGTTTCGGCGGGATCAACGTACAGCACCATCAAGTTCGGTTTTCCAGTTGGATGGGGAAATCCGAGTTCGGTAGGGCAAGTTGCTATCGTGGGCGCTGGAACTGTTACCAGCGGCACGGCTGGAACCTATACCGTTACCTCTTCCGCTGCGGGAGGGACGGCTGCTACGGCATCTGTGACAGTATCCGGTGCTGCAATTACATCGGCGCAGATTCTTACTCCCGGTTCGAGCATGACCTCAGTACCGACTTGGGCGTTGACTGAAATCACTGGGTACGTCGGCGGTGCCGGTCCTCTTGTTTCGCAGATGGCGGTGACTCCGAATCTTGTCGGATCGTTCGATACGACAGGTTCCGTCGCAATCTCCTCCGTTCGCGGTATCGCACTTGTTCCATCCATCACGGCGGCACAGATCACCGCTGGCGCTTGGATTGTGATTCAGGAAAGCGGTGTCGCTCCGGTGTATGTGACCACAGCAACCAGCGGGACCATTGGGAATTCCCTCTGGTCGGCTACGGCGGGTGTAGTTACCAGCAACACTCCAGCGTGGTATCTTGCCACACTGGGATGGACGCTCGATACCGCTACTGCCGCGACAACGGTTCGCTGCAATCTGAAACTTGATGTGGTTCAGGGCTAAGGAGCAAGCGTGAATACGAATTACGTATATCCGAGCGCACAGGTGGGAGAGTTCCGGCAGGCATTGCTTTATGCTTCTGGGCCCGCCTCCTACTCGCAAGCTACGGGCGATC
Organism: Alphaproteobacteria bacterium; assembly: GCA_049697595.1. Lineage (GTDB taxonomy): Bacteria > Pseudomonadota > Alphaproteobacteria > UBA9219 > UBA9219 > CAIXLI01. The sequence goes on along the minus strand of JBAVWC010000022.1, from coordinate 2,702 downwards.
CTGTCTACAATCCGGGCGCGAACGAGTACATCGATTTTCCGTCCTCCGCTACCACGGTGAGCGGGAATTATGATGTGACATTCAACCCAACTTCTGCTGGTTACAATGTCGTTCGTGCCGGTGCTCCTGCTCCCTCTCAATCGGGATGGACGGCTCGCTGGTTCTTCAATAACATCGGTGGTGGGTCCGGAGTGGCGAAGGTGACACAGAATGCCGCCGGAACTGGAATGACGCCGGGTACCTATCCGATTACGTTCTCAAGTGGAGCCGCGACTGGTACTGTGACTGTAACGGCTACAACTGTAACTGCCGAAGTAGTCACGAACCCAGGATATTACACGACTCCTCCGACAGCAACTATTGGGGGAACTCCGGGAGGAACTCCAGCGACTCTTACCGTCACCATGTCCACCGCTGCGCAGGAAGTACCAACGGGCGCGAATCTGAGTGCGGAGACATTGCAGTTTGGTGCGGTCATCTCAAGTTTGTAGGTCCGTCGTCGCGGGCTAATTTTGAAGGCCAGTCTATCGCGGGTGGCCATTGGGCTGGGCGTAATGGCCTAGCCCTTTTTTTAGGAGTGAGGAAAATTGGGATGCGCGAATTCTCCAAAATGATGGATGGCAGCCTCATCGTAAAGAAGCGCCGCCTCTTCGGCGGTATCTCGCGTTCCGAGGTGGATGTTTTTTCCTTCAACATAAATAGTGGCTGTAAATCTTGCGCTTTTGTGGGCTCGTTTAACGCCTTTGTAGCCGATTTTATTTCGATTCTTTCCTCTATTGCGTGCATTTTCAGCCGCACTGCAAATGCGGATGTTTTCATCTCGATTGTCCAGCGTGTCTCCGTTTATATGGTCAATCTGTCGAGGATCTCCTGCGGAAAGTCCGAGAATAAGGCGATGCATATTAATGCGCCTTCCACGCTCTGCTCCATCGGAACACAGAAAAGTGGTTCTGGCATAGAAGCTTTTTTTTCGCGGATCCCAATGGGCAGACCATGTTCGCTTGCTCAACTCCTCGAATCGATGTGTGCTTACCTTCGCAACCTGACCTCCAGTCAGAGGAATGTACCGAATAGAGGGATCATCGGGCTGTGCGATGAGTTCTTGACTACTCTTTGGTCCATATGGCTTCTTGTGCCCGAAGCAATAGGGAGTGTGTTGCCCTCTTACGTGACTGGATTCTTTTCTAGTTTTCTTGGCGATAGGTGTCATCTGCCCACAACCGCACTGGCAGAAACCAAAAGGTATACTTGTTTGATAAGGGGTCATGGTCGTTCCTCCAGAACGATTAGGCTTGCCGGTGCTGAAACACCTGACCCCTTCATTCTATCACTGCTGGAGGTCGCGCAATGAGCTTATATTCCGTGGCTTTCAATCTTACAAGGCTTGTCCCTGATACCCCACTTGCAAGAGCGCAAACTGGAGTCTATAGGGCTTTGGAAGCGATTTACGATCAAGCAGATTGGTCATTTCAGAAGGCGTTTAGTGGCTGGCTCGCGCCGGGCATGGTATTTGACGGTGTGGGTACATTCACCACGATTCCATACTCGAATCAGATCATCGCGGACGCAACGGCAACGGCTGCTTTGGTTGCATACACTGGCAGGCCATTCATTACTGAGCTTCAGTACCGCAACCCGGCATTCGCTGTCTACGATATTGTTGCCTATGACTACAACACGATCAATCCCGGATTTGTGACCTTGACGCTCGACCGTCCATGGATGGAGCCCGGTAGCGGACCAGGCCAGCCGTACTACATATACCAGCACTACTTTGTAGCTCCGGTAAAGGACTGGCGCAAGTGGATTGCGATTCAAGACTTCACCAATAATCAGACTTTGGACTTTTGGAGCTTGACGCGGGCCGATCTTGCTAACCTTGATCCTGAGCGGCAAGACCAATCCATTCCAACCAATGTTGTGCCGGCTGGAATCGATCAGCGGTCAGGGAGCGCAACGTATGGATGGCAGCGCTTTGAGTTGTACCCTTGGCAGGGTAATCTTTGCCCCTACACGCTTTCCTATAGGCGTCGTGGTCAGTTGCCTGAATCGCAGAGTGATTGGATGAGCATGTTTCCTGAAGCTCCCATCACCGAGAACATGGTGGAATTCAAGGCCAAAGAGATTCTATTTCTCGACAAGTCTGCGGAGATGGAAGCAAAGATTCCAGGGTCCGGAAAAGGGATGGTTCTCCTCGCGGAACTGGCGAAGAAGCAGTATTACGAATACTTCGGTCAAGTTCTGTCGATTGACTTGAATCTTGACGGCGAGAATTTAACGCATGTTCATCAGGCCGGGAAGTGGCAAAATGGAGAAAGCTATGCCACTATGGGACCTGTTGGACGCGTAAACTTAGGATCATATCCTGGCGGTTCGGGGGTTTAGGATGCAGATTTACACAGTTACGATACCGGCAAGCGGAAACATTCCGATTGTGCCAAAAGACCCAACAATTCAGCGCAACGTATCTTTCCAGACACTCGTGATTGGCTCGACTACGGCTGTGGTTTACGTGGGGGATTCTTCGGTAAGCGCAACGAATGGTATCCCAATTCCAGCGGGCGGCGCTCCACTTGTGATTCCTACAGCACTCCTGACGCAGAACCTCAATGGGTGGTATCTGGCTGGGACGTCTGGAAACGTCGTAACTGTCATGGTACTTGAGTAAACGATGTGGCTACTTATAGCTGGCTATCGAAATC
>JBAVWC010000021.1:0-5358 GCA_049697595.1 Alphaproteobacteria bacterium | reverse complement strand
GGAATGACGGACTCTCTGAAAACAAAACCGCCGGAACCTTTGTCCTGCGTAGCCGCTTGGCGAAGCAGGATTGGTTCCGGCGGTTCGGTCTCACCCCAAAAGAAAGAACTAGTCTTCCTTCTTCTGCGCCTTCTTGATTGCGGCGCCGAGGATGTCTCCCAGTGAAGCACCTGAATCCGACGAACCATATTCGTCCATCGCCTTCTTTTCTTCTTCGACTTCGCGCGCCTTGATCGACAGGCCTACCTTGCGGCTGCCTTTTTCGATTGAGGTGATCTTGGCATCGACCTTTTCGCCGACGGCGAAACGGTCTGCGCGTTGTTCGGAACGGTCACGCGCCAGATCGCCGCGCTTGATGAAGCCGGTGAAGCCGCCAGCGGCGTCTCCCAGCGTCACTTCGATGCCGTTTTCCTGAACCGCGCTAACGGTGCAGGTGACGACATCGCCCTTCTTGAAGTTAACCGACACGCCTTCGAACGGATCGCTGGAAAGCTGCTTGATGCCCAGACTGATACGCTCTTTTTCGCTATCGATGTCGAGAACCTTAACTTCGACGGTCTGACCCTTCTGATAGTTCTTGATGGCCTCTTCGCCAGCCAAGTCCCACGACAAGTCGGACATATGAACCATACCGTCGATGTCGCCAGGCAAGCCGACAAACAAACCGAATTCGGTAATGTTGCGGATTTCGCCCGACAACGTGCTGCCGATCGTGTTGGCGGCGCGGAATTGGGTCCACGGATTTTCCATGCATTGCTTGATGCCGAGCGAAATGCGGCGCTTCTGCATGTCGATGTCGAGAACGATGACTTCGACTTCCTGGCTCTGCGAAACGATCTTGCCGGGATGAACGTTTTTCTTCGTCCACGACATTTCGGACACATGCACCAAACCTTCGATACCGGGTTCGAGTTCGACGAACGCGCCGTAATCGGTGATGTTCGTGACGCGGCCCTTCATCTTGAGGCCGACAGGGTACTTGGCAACGACGCCTTCCCACGGATCGGATTCAAGCTGCTTCATGCCAAGCGAAATACGCTGGGTTTCGGCGTTGAAGCGGATGACCTGCACATTGACGGGTTGACCGATCTGCAGAACTTCCGACGGATGATTGATGCGCTTCCAGGCAATATCGGTGACATGGAGCAAACCGTCCACGCCGCCCAGATCGACGAACGCGCCGTAATCGGTGATGTTCTTGACGACGCCTTGCAGAATCTGGCCTTCCTTGAGGTTGGCGACCAGTTCGCCACGCGCTTCGGCGCGGCTTTCTTCCAGCACGGCACGACGCGAAACGACGATATTACCGCGCGCGCGATCCATTTTCAAAATCTGGAACGGTTGCGGGGTGCCCATCAAAGGCGTGACATCGCGCACGGGGCGAATGTCGACTTGCGAACCGGGCAAGAATGCCGTCGCGCCGTTCAGATCGACAGTGAACCCACCCTTGACGCGGCCAAAGATGATGCCGGTGACATGCGCCTGCTTGTCGAAGCTTTGTTGCAGAACAACCCAGCTTTCTTCGCGCTTGGCTTTTTCGCGGCTCAGCGAGGCTTCGCCGTCGCGGCCTTCCATACGTTCCAGGAACACTTCGACCGTGTCGCCGACCTTGAGTTCGGCTGGCATGCCGCCCAGCGCGAATTCGCGCAGAGGCACGCGGCCTTCGGATTTCAAACCGACATCGATGATGGCGCTGTCGCCGTCAATCGCGGTGATCAGACCCTTGACGACCTTGCCTTCGAGGCTTCCGGTCTTGCCAAAGGATTGTTCGAGCATAGCGGCAAAGCTATCAGGAGAATGTGCCGTCGCTTCATTAGCAGCCTTAACTTGTGCGGAAGCCTTCATGCTTTCCGCATTCTTTTGAGATGCACTACGTGCCATTGAGTTTTCTCTTTCTTGGAGATGTCAGGAGCGGAGATAAATCCGTTGCCTGCGTGCTTTCTCTTTTGCCCTTTTAGGGGGCGGTTAAAAACCGGATTTGGGTTCTCAGGCAGGGCTGAAAGCAGGGCCGCGTTTGCCGTCAAAAATCAATCCGTCCTCGACACAATGTCGAGCAGCGTTCAATACCACTAGTTGAGGAAAGACTGCAACAATAAAGTCTAATATATCAGCCTAAATGGGGGCTTCGGACACCCAAGAGGGCCCGGGCATCTGCGATAAGTCGCTCTCCCTCACATGCGACTGACACTATCGTCGCCGAACTGCCATTTTGGGACAGGACGGGGAAGGCATAGATGGCCAGCATCGAGGAGACCGCTATTGTTTCTACGTGGATTTTCTCATCAAGATTAAAAATAACGTCCTTATTTTGTCTAAGCGTTATTTCACGGCTCACTTGCTTGAGACTTACCGTTCCCGCATAACCTCCGAGATCAAAACCAACCTTTACCCGCAACATCTTGCCATTGCCGTTAAGGAAGATAGTCATTTTTGCCTCTTTTAGGTTGTTTTCGATAAATACGGCATCCGGCGCGGACTTACCCGGGCTTACAATTACAACTTGTTGAGTATTGCGGTGCCGTATATGCCGTACAGGGTGGTTGAGCCAGCGTCATCGCAACAGCGCAAATCCCCATGCCAACCAGAGTAAAAGTGGTGCGCTTCTGAGTTCTATCGTTTTCCCTATAAAGTGCATCTTTAGATACTGCACCTGCTTTCACACCTTTTTCCAAACGGCGATACCGCAGCTCATGTCCCGCCATTTGAAAGAGCGCCACGACTGGCGCGCTCATAAAACCAACAACAGATACGCCCTCAATAATCTCTCTAATCATGATTTTTTTCCTTAATTACGAGCTTGTTATTAACAATATTCACGGCCTCGGCCAAAGCCTGTTCGGCATTAATTGCCGTGGTGTCGAGCATCACGGCGTCATGCGCAGGCTTGGTCGGCGCAATAGTGCGTTCCGCATCGCGTGCATCGCGCTCTTTCATATCCGCAAGAACGGCGGCGTAAGTAGCATTTTGCCCCCTTCCTTGCAATTCTTTAAAACGGCGGAGGGATCGGGCTTCGGCGCTGGCGGTGACGAAAATTTTCACGGGCGCGTCGGGGGCGATAACGGTACCGATATCGCGCCCGTCCAATACCGCGCCTTTCTTGCCGCCGGGCGGCGAAAGGCAAAAATCTTTCTGGAATTTCAATAGAGCAGCGCGCACAGCGGGGATCGCCGCGGCCTTGGACGCCGCGACGGACGCCTCATCCGAACGCAAAGCATCATCATCGCCCAAATGCGTCACCTGCGCCGGATCGAGGGCCAAAGCCGCTTTTTCCGCCAATCGCGCATCGGCAGGATCGCCACCCGCCCGCAACACCGCAAGCCACACCGCCCGATACAGCAACCCCGTATCCAAATGCGCAAACCCCAACTGCGCCGCCAGCTTGCGCGCAATCGTTCCCTTGCCGCTCGCAGAGGGGCCGTCGATAGCGATAACCACAGGCATCACGGCAGCAACGGCGACCAGGCCGGATCGGAGGCATCCGTCGGCGTGGGGATTTCGCGCTCGTTATTGCCCGTCAGATCGACGGAATAGAGATGCGGGGTCGAACCTGTGGGCGAGGGCGATTCCTTGAAATACATCAAGACGCGGCCATTTGGAGCCCAGGTCGGCCCCTCGGCATGCCACGCTTCAATAAGCTGACGCTCGCCCGTGCCGTCGGGATGAATGACGCCGATATAGAAGCTGCCGCCGTGCAGTTTGGTAAAGGCGATCAAATCGCCGCGCGGCGACCAGACCGGCGTGCCATAATTGCCGTTGCCAAAGCTGATGCGCTGCACATCGCTGCCATTCGCGCGCATGACGTAAATCTGCTGCGAGCCGCCGCGGTCGGATTCAAACGTGATGTACTGACCGTCCGGCGAAAAGCACGGCGACGTGCTGATCGCAGTGCCGTTGGTCAATTGCTGGATATGATGCGAGCGCAAATCCATCGTATAGATATTCGACGCGCCGTTTTCCGACAACGAAAACACCACATGCTGCCCGTCCGGCGAGAAGCGCGGCGCGAAAGTCATGTGATCGAAATCGCCCAAAACCGTCTGCGTTCCCGTATCGATATTGAACAGATAAACGCGCGGGCGGTTGTTGTAATAGGCCATATAGGTGATCTGCTGCATCGTCGGCGAGAAGCGCGGCGTCAAAACCATCGCCCTGCCGTCGGACAGAATGCGGTTATTTTCGCCGTCCTGATCCATAATCGCCAGCCGTTTGATGCGATTGGTAGCGACGCCGGATTCGGCGATATAAACGATGCGCGTGTCGAAATAGCCGTCTTCGCCCGTGATGCGTTTATAAATCGCATCGGCGACGATATGCGCGACGCGGCGCCAGTTGTTGGGAACGGTGAAATAGGCAAGCCCTGTCATTTGCTGCTCGGCAAAAACATCCCACAAACGGAATTCGACTTTCAGTCTGCCGTCGGGTTGCGCTTCGACTTTGCCGACGACCAGCGCCTGTGCATTCAAAACGCGCCAATCGGCAAAGCGCGGCTGCACCAGAAGCGAATTGGAGTCTTGCAAAAACGAGTGTGAATCGACCGCCGAGAACAGGCCCGAACGCACCAGATCGTTGCTGACCACCTGCGCGATGTCGCGCCCATATTGCGATTCGCTGCTGTCTGCGCCAAAAAAAGCGGGAACGGCGATAGGAAGCGGCTGCACATTGGCGTGCGTAATATCGACCTTGATATCGGCGAAGGCGGGGTTGACGATTCCAACCACCAACAGCACAAGAGCCATAACGCGCTGAAGGCTAATGCCTGATAGTTGAATTCTCATAACATATCCCTCGGATCAAAGGTGAAATCGATGCGTTTCCATTGGTCGTATTTATCGGCAGGCAATTCCAGCGGGCTGCATCTCGGATTACGAACCGCGCGCATGGCAGAGTCGGCGGCGGCGCGGAAGAAAGAATCGCTGGCATAACGCGACTTGTCAACAATCTCGGCATTCGCGACGGTGCGGTCGGGGTTAACATCAAGGGTAAGCTCGACAATCAGATTCTTCGCATCGCGCGCGCCGGGGTCGAAATTCCAGCATTGTTCGATCTGGCGGCGCAGAGCGTCTTCTTCGCTGATCGTCAGGCGCGAGGACAAAGACGGGGCCGCACTGGCAACGGGTTGGGCTGGCGTTTTCACATCCGATTTGACATCGGGAGCCTTCACCTGCTCGGTCGGCTTCAGCTTGGAGACGTCTTTCAAGACGCTGGCCAGCAAATTCGGCTTCGGCGCGGGTTTTGCGACGGGTTTAGGCTTTGCCACCACTTTAGGTTTCAAAGCCTCGGCTTGCGGTTGCGGCGGCGTGATTGGGGCTGGCTGCGGCGGCTGGGGCGGAGTCGGCGCGGGTTGGGCCTGTGGTGACG
>JBAVWC010000020.1:0-8259 GCA_049697595.1 Alphaproteobacteria bacterium | reverse complement strand
TCCCCAGCGCGGCATCGCCCTCGCCCCTCTCAGTGCTATGGTTAAGTAACAATGACAAATATCGATTTTCAAAAATTACCCTATCGCCGAGGCGTCGGCGCGTGCCTTTTCAACGCACAGGGACTGGTTCTTATGGCCGAACGTCGCGATCAGCGCGGCGCGTGGCAGATGCCGCAAGGCGGCATCCAAAAAGACGAAGAAGCGGCAGCCACCGTATTGCGCGAGATGAAAGAAGAAATCGGCACCGACAATGCGCGCATCATCGCCAAGCTGCCCGCTCCTTTGCATTATGAATTTCCCGACTGGCTGCAAAACCGTCGCATGCATTCCGACGGTGCGAACGGCGTTGTGTTTCGCGGCAAATATCGCGGCCAGGAACAGGAATGGTTCGCCCTGCGTTTTCTCGGCGAGGACAGCGAGATCAATTTATCCGGCGAACATGAACCCGAATTTCCGGAATTCGTCGCCTGGAAATGGGTCGAACTGACGGACACGCCCGAGATGATCGTGCCCTTCAAAAAACCCGTCTATGATTGCATCGTCCAAGGCTTCGCCCCCCTCGCCGCCGCCATCAAACGCGGCGACGATCCGCCGGAATGGAAAGCGTAATTCCCTCTCCCATAGGGAGAGGGTGGCTCGCGCCCTTGCGCGAGTCGGGTGAGGGGTTACGATGCCCAACTATTCAGCACCGCGCTTTGTCTTCATAAGGCTATGGTACAATGCCCCACTCCACCACCCTCCTCGAAAACTTCCGCACCCGCTACGACAAAAACACAGACCTTACCCTGCGCCCCGGATATCATGATTTGCTGGCGAAGCTCGGCAATCCGCAGCATCGCCTGCCGCCGGTTTTTCATGTCGCAGGCACAAACGGCAAAGGCTCGACCTGCGCGTTCCTGCGCGCGATGCTCGAGGCGGCGGGTTATCGCGTGCATGTCTATACCTCGCCGCATCTGGTCACGTTTCATGAACGCATCCGTATCGCGGGAAGTTTAATCGGCGAGGACGAACTCACAGAAATTCTAACCACCTGCGAAAAACTGGCGATCCCAACCGGAGTCAGTTATTTCGAAGCCGCGACCGCCGCCGCCTTTGTCGCCTTTACGCGCCACGCCGCCGACTTCACGATTCTGGAAACCGGACTGGGCGGCAGGCTGGACGCCACCAATATCATCGACAAACCGCTGGCGACTCTTATCACGCGCCTGTCCTACGACCACCGCGATTATCTCGGCGATACAATCGACAAAATCGCGAGGGAAAAAGCGGGCATCATGCGTCCTCATGTGCCGTGTTTCTCGGCCCCGCAACCCGAAGCTCTAGCCCTCCAAACCCTGCGCGAGGCAGCATCGGCAATAAATGCGCCTTTATCAGTCGGTGGCATCGATTGGCAGATCGCGGAACAACCCAACGGCTTTCGCTTCACTGGCTGCAAGCACCACTATGATCTCCCACCCCCCGGTTTGCTGGGACGGCATCAATACCAAAATGCGGGATTGGCAATTGCGGCTTTGACCGCCCTGCCCCAGCCTTTGCCCCCGGCAGCAATCGCGCAAGGGCTGCAAAATGTCGAATGGCCCGCGCGCCTGCAACGCATCAACGGCCCTCTCGTACCACCGGACGCAGAATTATGGCTCGACGGCGGCCACAACGACTCGGCGGGCGAGGCCCTCGCCGCCCAAATCGCCCTCTGGCACACTGCAGACGGCCCCCCCCCCAAACCCCTTCATATTATTTTGGGCATGCTGACAACCAAACATCCCGCCGAATTCCTCGCCCCCTTCGCCCAAGACATAACGCAACTACGCACCGTCGCGATTGCCAACGAACCCACAAGCTTCACCGCCGCCGCATTGGCCGAGGAGGCCCAAAATCTCGGCATCTCAAATGTCAAAAGCGCGGAAACGATTCAGGCGGCTTTGGCTGAGCTGGCGGCAACGGACATCCCACCGCGAATCCTGATATGCGGCTCGCTTTATCTGGCAGGCATTGTATTGGAATTAGAAAAACGGATTAAGAACCCGTTTTAGCCGCTTGCGGCTGGCTCACCGGAACGGTGGTCGAAACCTTGAGGCTTTCCGTGGATTTCTTCTGCCCGATCAGGTTCGAAAATTCTCCGCGAATGCGCGATTGGCCGTTCTTGAACTCGGTCAATTGCGCGCCTTCAAGAACGCGGCCCGCCGGCATCTTGAGGCTTAGTGGATTAACCTGCACGCCGTTGACATGCGTTTCGAAATGCAGATGCGGCCCGGTGGCGCGACCCGACATGCCGACATAGGCGATCACTTCACCCTGATTGACATGCGCGCCGCGATAAAGATGCGGATTAAAGCGGCTCATATGGCCATAGGCAGTTTCAAGGGTGCTGGAGTGACGAATCTTGATATAGCGGCCAAAGCCGTTCTTGAAGCCGATTTCCTCAATCACGCCCGAACCGGCGGCAAAAATCGGCGTCCCGATCGGCGCGCCGAAATCGACGCCCTTATGCATCATGCTATAGCCCAGCAGCGGATGAATGCGCATACCGAAGCCCGACGTAATATGAGCGGCTGCAACGGGCGTACGCAACAAAGCGCGACGCGTGCTGCGTCCCGACGCATCGAGATAATCGACCGTCTTGTCGGCAAAGGTCACGCGGTAAATCGGCTTGATTTCGCCGCCGACATGCATCGCGGCATAAATGATCGAGCCTTCGCCGACGGGCTTGCCTTGCGCGGTCTTGGGCTGATCGTAAAGAACTTCAAAACTGTCGCCCGGATGAATATCGCGCTGGAAATCGATATTGTGGGCATAAACGTGAATCATTTCCGACATAATCGCATGCGGCACGCCCGCGCGGTCGCCCGCTTCATAGACGCTGGAGCGAATCTCGCCCGCAGCAGCGACGCGTTCGCGAATAATCGGGATCAGCTTGGTGCTGGCGATAAAAGTACCGTCGGCCTGACGGGCAACGGTGATTTCTTTGGTATCTTCGGGCTGAAACACAGCGCTGGTAAAGGTTTCTTCGCGCGGCGTGCGGTTAAAGGTCAAGGAAACATCCTGCCCGGCCCGCAATTTGCTCAAGGAATAGACATGAGACAAGGCATTCATCGCAGCCGCCGCATCGGCATCGCTGACGCCCGCATCGCCCAACATGTCCGCGAAATCCTGCCCGTCGTCGATTTCCGCTTCGCGAACCATCTTGTCGGCAGGCACAATAACGGCAGCCACAGCCTGATTAACTTCGGCAACGGCGCGTGCCGGCGCAGACTGCGCGACAGTGCGCGCAACTTCGGCGACCACAGGGGACGACACAGCATGCTTCAACCGGTGGCCAGTCAGCCCAATACCGAGGGCCAAAACACCAACCAAAAGCATCTGCAAAAGAGGGGCGGCGTGCAAGGAATCGGCACGCACAAATCCTAGAGGCGATTTCAGCAAAACAAACCTACTGCTAGTTTCTTCGATACTCGAATACTCAACTCTGCGCTGGAGGGTGTAGGGAAGCCCCCCTCCTGTCAACGGCATTTTTGACTATTGAGGCCTCTTTGAGCTACCGTTATTTGGCAATATAGCACAAATGTATTAACTTCTCTTTGATATTAAAGACATTTCTTCGCCTCCAAAGGCAGGATATGCACCTATAGACCCAGCAACAAAAGCACCCAAACACAACTTAATACCTTTTTTTATTTCTCTGCCAAAGATGGGAATTTTACAAAACCGCCCAATTACGTGATTTTTGGGCTCACAAGACAGACTCAGCCCCTCCCTGCACGACTTCTTCCGGAACTCCTTGAGAAATCGAAGCGGCCACATTATGTCTTCTTCGACAGAATTAAAGGCTTTTTAATCTATTTGCGGGCAAAATAGCCCCATGCACCTCAATTTGAAGCAAGTGTTGACTATTTTATAAATAGGAGCAACCAATTGTTTAACAACACTATTTCAAAGAAAATTCCAATACTAAGTCTGGTCGCTCTGGCGGTGACCTTCCTGCTTGTCTCGACCGGTCCGGCTGCGGCGCAAGCCGCGAATCTGGGCGCAATGATTTGTAATGCAAAGGCCAATACAGGGCCGTTTTTCGGGCCCGTCCTTTCTGCCATTGCCTATATCGCGGGTTGCTTTTTTGTCGTTCAAGGCATCTATCATTTGCGTGGCCACACCGAGAGTCCGCAAAATTATCCGATGTATAAAGCCCTTATGCTGCTGGGCGGTGGCGCTCTTTTATTAGTGCTGCCAGCGACGGTCAGCACGATTATCACCAGCCTTTACACGACTGCGGCTGGCGGGGGAGTTGCGGCTTGCACCCCGGGCGCTGTCACCGGCGGCCCCGGCCTCGACGCTATGATGGCAAGCTTTGTCGGCAACATCAAAGCCCCGATCGAGACTTTCGTGTCATCCGTCGCGATCGCCTGCGGCCTGTTCATGATCGTGCGCGGCTTGGTCAAAGCCTCCAAATACGGCTTTGATGCCAAGACCAACTCCGTCAACAGCATCGTTTCCTGCATCGTCTTCGGCGCCATTCTGATGACGGTTGGCACCAATCTGGGCTATATATTGACCTCTCTTTTCGGCGCTCCCACGGTTACAACCGCCACGCAAGGTACGGTTCTGGGCTGGGCGTTTGTCGCCGCTTTGGGAGGAGGATCGGCACAGTTTGCCAATGGCATCGCCGCCGCTTTGGGCTTTGTCCAGATTATCGGCGTCATCGCCTTCGTCCGTGGCTGGCTGATTTTGAAGAAATCGGTGGACGGCAATGGTCAGGCAACGCTGGCGCAAGGCATCACCCATATCATCGGCGGGGTTTTGGCGGTCAATATCTATCCCTTCCTGCTGGTTATGGATCAAACTTTCGGCACCAATTTGCTGTGAAAATTAGGGGAAGGTAGGGAGCAGAAGGGAAAAACAGGGGAAGATTCCCTGCCTTCCCCTCCTTTTCCCCACCTTCCCCACCTCTCTTTCCCCTTGCTTTTTTACCGCAACCATCTATTGTGCGGGTCGTCAGTGAGTGATTAATTCAGGAGGTGGGCCGAAAGCCCGCCTTTTTTATTGTGCTGCCGGAACGAATGTCAAAGTCTATCGAAAGCAAGATCGCCAGTCTGATCGCGGAAAGTATCGATGCCGCAGGATACGATCTTGTGCGCGTCCATCTGAGCGGAGGCGGCAAATATGCCGCTTTGCAAATTATGGCCGAACGGCGCGACAACGTGGGCATGACGGTCGAAGATTGCGCGGCGATCAGCCGCCTTGTTACCGAGAAACTTGGGGCCGATGCAAATCTGGCCGACAAGTACGATTTGGAAGTGAGTTCGCCCGGCATCGACCGGCCCTTGATGAAGCTGCAAGACTACGCGCGGTTTCAGGGGCATGTCGCCAAGGTCGAATTGAATACGCCGCTAGACGGGCAGAAACGGTTTCAGGGCCGGATCGCCCAGATAGAAGGGGATGTTATCGAATTTAATGCGGAAAAGACTTCCGTAAAAGTACCGTTCGGCCAGATTGAAAAAGCCAAACTGGTGCTGACAGATGAATTGTTGAAAGCCGCGCGCGCGGTCAAAGGTAGTCGCTAAGGAGGAGGGGAATGTCTCTGTTGAAGCAGGCGCAATTATTGGGCTGTTCTTTGCTAGGAGTGCATAGCTGGCAAAACAGTACGATTGATTATCGCTTCTACGTATCCAGATTTGCTCTTTTGGACGCAGCTTCGGCGAGCACGGTAGAAATAAAGACGAGGGAATGCCGTCATTGCGGCACAGCGAAAGAAGTGTTCAAAAAAGAAAGCGCGATGATTTCAAATCCGACATGGAAGCCGCTAACCCCTCAAGTGAAACGGGAAATCGTCGAAGGCTACACGCTTTTGTCTTAAGGTCTTCGGGCTGAGTTATTGACAAGAAAACTAAGGAGATTGAGTTATGGAATTGCTACAAGTTGCCGATGTTGTGTCCCGCGAAAAGGGAATTGAACGTGACGAAGTTCTGGTCGCGATGGAGCAGGCTATTCAAAAAGCCGGGCGCGCCAAATATGGCCACGAAAACGACATCCGGGCCGAGATCGACCGGAAAACCGGCGAAGTGCGTTTGCAACGCTGGCTGCAAGTCGCCGATCCTATCGAAAACGAAAGCACGCAAATCAGCATCAAAGCCGCGCGCAAAACCAAAGACGACGCCGAAATCGGCGATTTCATCGTCGATGATCTGCCGCCGATCGAAATGGGCCGCATCGCCGCGCAGACCGCCAAGCAAGTGATCGTGCAAAAAGTCCGCGAAGCCGAACGTCACCGCCAGTTCCAGGAATACAAAGACCGTATCAGCGAAGTCATCAGCGGCATCGTCAAGCGCGTCGAATACGGCAATATCACAATCGATCTGGGCCGCACCGAAGCGATGCTTCGCCGCGACGAAAGCCTGCCGCGCGAGCATTTCAAGAACGGCGACCGCGTCCGCGCCTATATCTATGACGTCCGCGAAGAACAACGCGGCCCGCAAATCTTCTTGTCGCGCACCCACCCGCTGTTTATGGCCAAGCTGTTTACGCAGGAAGTTCCGGAAATCTATGACGGCGTCATCGAAATCAAGTCGGTCGCCCGCGATCCCGGCAGCCGCGCCAAAATCGCCGTCATCTCGAATGACAGCAGCATCGACCCCGTCGGCGCTTGCGTCGGCATGCGCGGCAGCCGCGTTCAGGCCGTCGTCGGCGAATTGCAGGGCGAAAAGATCGACATCATTCCGTGGTCGTCCGACCCCGCGACTTTCGTCGTCAACGCGCTCGCACCCGCCGAAGTCGCCAAAGTCGTGCTCGACGAAGACAACAACCGTATGGATGTCGTCGTTCCCGACGATCAATTGTCTTTGGCCATTGGTCGCCGCGGGCAAAATGTCCGTCTGGCCTCGATGCTCACAGGCTGGGACATCGATATCCTGACGGAAAAAGAAGAATCCGAACGCCGCCAGCAAGAACTTTCGACCCGCACAGCCTTGTTCACCGAAGCTCTGGCTGTCGATGACGTTATCGCGCATTTGCTGGTCACCGAAGGTTTCACCAAAGTCGAACAAGTGGCGGATACGCCCGTCGATGAGTTGGCCGAAATCGAAGGCTTCGATGTCGAAGTCGCCGGTGAATTGCAAGAACGCGCCCGCAACTGGCTGGCCGAAAACGCCGCCAAGCTCGAAGCGCAACGCAAGGAATTCGGCGTCGCCGACGATGTCGTCGCGCTGCCGGGCCTCAGCATCGAAATGGCAGTCAAACTCGGCGAAAAGAGCATCAAGACGCTCGACGATGTCGCCGATCTGGCCAGCGACGAACTACGCGAGATTGTCGGCAACGACGAACTGACAGAGAGCAAAGCCAATGAGATCATCATGGCCGCGCGCGCTCATTGGTTCACTGACTCTCCTTCGGCGTGATGAGGTACCACGGGCACAATGACAGCGGTTTCAGAGCGCACAAACAAGGCAACAGGGGCCGGCAAGAAAAATGCCTCCCGACCGGAAACGAAAGTTTCTGATACGGAACGGCGTTGTCTTGCCTCCGGCGAAATGAAACCGCGAACGGAGATGATCCGCTTCGTCATCGGCCCCGACCAAAGCGTCGTTCCCGATCTTTCGGAAAACCTGCCCGGCCACGGGTTGTGGGTCACGGCCTCGCCCGACTCTATCCAACTGGCGGTCAAGAAAAACCTGTTCGCCAAAGCCGCGAAAGAAACCGCACACCCCGCGCCTGATCTCGCCGATATGGTAACGCGCCTGTTGCGCAAACGCTGTCTGGAATTTCTGGGCTTGGCCAAAGGCGCTGGCATCGCCGTCCTCGGCGAAGCCCAGACCGAAGCAGCCTTGCGCGCCCGCAAACTCGCCCTTTACCTGCACGCCCCCGACGCCACCCGCGTGCTGGACAACCGCAACACCATAGCCGAATGCGATCTTTTCTCGCGCGATGAAATGGGCGCATCGTTCGGCTATGCCCAAATCGTCTATGCGGGCATCGGCCCGCACAAGCTGACAGAAAAACTGAAGCTGGAACTGAACCGGCTCCGCTCGATGATTCTTCCCCCGACAACCCCTGCAACTGACGTTTCAGAGGAAAGCCCTAAGGATTAGGGTTTTCCCCTGAAGCGACGACAGAAAGAATGAAGGACTAAAAATGACCACCGACGACAAGAAAAAAGTACTGAGCCTCGGCACCGCGCGCCCGAAACTGGAATTGAAAAAACCGGTCGCAGCACCTGGCGGCACCGAAACGGTGCGGCAAAGCTTTTCGCACGGCCGGTCCAAAGCCGTCGTCGTC
>JBAVWC010000019.1:0-18172 GCA_049697595.1 Alphaproteobacteria bacterium | reverse complement strand
GCCCCTGATTAGGGGCGTAGGCGGGCTGGTTAGGTAAATCCACAACCTTTTCCAAAGAGGCATTCATATACCCCGTCTTTCCCCCCAAATAAACACCTATTCTTGCCCTTGGCAAAGCGGGGTTTAGCCCCCATATTTCCCCCATTCGTCCTACTAAAGCAAAAGGTTAATCAATGTCTGCCGAACAAATGGAATTCCGAGCCGAAGTCAGCCGCCTGTTGGACATCGTCGTCCACTCGCTTTACAGCGATAAAGAAGTGTTTTTGCGGGAACTGATCTCCAACGCCTCCGACGCTTGCGACAAGTTGCGTTATGAAGCGTTAACGCGACCAGAATTGCTGGACAACGCCGATGATTTCAAAATAACCGTTAATATTGACAAAAAAGCCCGCACGATCACGGTGTCCGATAACGGCATCGGCATGACGCGCGATGAAATGGTGGAAAATCTGGGAACAATCGCTCGTTCAGGCACCTCGGCGTTCCTCGAACAGCTTAAGGAAGCGAAAAAGGGCGACATCAACCAAATCGGCCAGTTCGGCGTCGGCTTCTATGCCGCCTTTATGGTCGCGCAAGCGGTCGAGGTTACGTCGCACAAAGCGGGCACGACCGAAAGCTGGTGCTGGGAATCCGACGGGCGCAGCAATTTCACGGTCGAAGAGGGCGACAGAGCCGAACGCGGCACCGAAGTCGTCGTTTATCTGAAACAGAACGAAGACGAATTTCTGGAAATCGAACGTCTGCGCCACATCATCACCCAATATTCCGATCATATCGCTATTCCGATTATTCTCGAGGGCGAAGAAAAATCCGCCAACCGCGCGGGCGCTTTGTGGCTGCGCCCCAAAAACGAAATCACCGCCGATCAGTACAAGGAATTCTATCACCACACCTCGCACGCTTTTGACGATGCGGCCTTGACGATGCATTGGCGCGCCGAAGGCGTGATCGAATATACGGGCCTGTTGTTCGTACCCGGCACCAAACCTTTTGATTTGTTTGACCCCAAGCGGCAACACGGGGTAAAGTTATACGTCAAGCGCGTGTTCATCACCGACACCGCCGAAGGTCTTGTGCCGCCGTGGCTGCGCTTCCTGCGCGGCGTGGTGGATAGCGAAGATTTGCCGCTGAATATCAGCCGCGAAATGCTGCAAAATAATCCGATGCTGGCCAAGATCCGGCAGGGCGTGACCAAGCGTGTGTTATCCGACCTCAACAAATTCGCAACCGACGATGCGCCCGCCTATGCAAAATTCTGGGAGAATTTCGGCGCGGTGCTGAAAGAAGGCCTGTACGAAGCCGCCGATCATCGCGGCGATTTGTCCAAACTCTTGCGCTGCCATTCGACGGCGGGCGAGGGGCTGGTGTCGCTTGCCGACTATGTCGGGCGCATGAAAGAAGGACAGGATTCCATCTTCTATCTCTGCGGCGAAAGCGTCGAGAAATTGCAACGCAACCCGCATCTGGAAGGCTTCAAAGCCAAAGGCGTTGAAGTTCTGTTATTGAGCGAACCCGTCGATGATTTTTGGCCCAGCGCGTTGGAAAAATTTGAAGGCAAGGAATTCAAATCCGTCACCCGTTCCGGCGAGGATCTAGGCAAAATCGCGGGCGAAGCGGGCAAGGAAAAAGAAGCGGAAAAGCCTGCGCCTGAAGGCACCGCAGACCTCATCGCGCTTATGAAATTAACGCTGGGCGATGCGGTCAAAGATGTGCGCGCTTCGGATCGTTTGACTTCCAGCCCGGTTTGTTTAACGGCGGATGACGGCGATCTGGATATTCATCTGGAACGCTTCCTGAAACAGCACAACCAGATCCGCACCGACAGCAAACGTATTCTGGAACTGAACCCCAAACACGCGCTCATCACGCAAATGGCCGCCCGAGCCAAACAATCCGGCGCGGCAGAAAGCCTGAAAGACATCGCGTGGTTGTTGTTCGATCAGGCGCGGTTGCTGGATGGCGACACACTCTCCGACCCGGTTGCGTTCAGCGAGAGGTTGGGTGCGGTGTTGAAGAAAGCGGTTTAGGCGTTTCCCATTCAACAGCCGTGTCATTCGCGCGAAGGCGGGAATCCAGCGCCGCGCGTCCCCGCGGCATGTGAACGCCCAATGTTATTGTGATTACAAGATATGAAGTGACAGATAGTAAATCATCCCTGCGCTAACAGTTCCCCCACTCAAATACATAAAGATAAAAGCCCAAAACCATTTGGGCTCTTTTTGTCTATCAATGGGTGGGCCATATCTAACATTAATCTTTCCGCTTCTTAGTACGAACAATGCTTGTAAGAAGCTTGCAATGGACATAAGCCCAAATATTATTGAAAGAGGGTTAAAGTAAGGACTCATTAAACGCTCTGTCTCTCCGCACCCCAAACCGTATTCTTCAACAAACAAGCAATCGTCATCGGCCCCACGCCGCCCGGCACAGGCGTAATTGCCGAGGCACGCTTGGCTGCTTCGGTAAATGCGACATCCCCCACCAATTTCGTCTTTCCGGCAACGGCAGGATTATCGATGCGGTTGATGCCGACATCGATCACGATTGCGCCTTCTTTAATCCAGTCTCCCTGCACGAATTCCGGTTTGCCGATGGCGGCGACCAGAATATCGGCGTTGCGGCATTCGTCGGCGACGTTGCGCGTGCGCGAATGGGCGATTGTCACGGTGCAATCGGCTTGCAGGAGAAGTTGCGCAACGGGTTTGCCGACCAAAGGCGACCGCCCCAAAACAAGCGCGCGTTTTCCCGACAGATCATGCAAAGCCTCGCGCAGCAAAATCATGCAGCCCTGCGGCGTGCAGGGAACGAAGCCGGGCAGGCCGAGGCTCAAACGTCCTGCATTGACGGGATGCAACCCGTCCACATCTTTGTCCGGATTAATCGCGGCGATGATGCCTTGCGTGTCGAAATGTTTGGGTAGAGGCAGTTGAACGAGAATGCCGTGGACTTTGTCGTCGTTGTTGAGCTGGTGAATCAGCTCGAGCAATTCGCCCTGCGTCGTTTCCGCCGACAGCGTGTGTTGCCACGACTTAATCCCCGTCTCTTCGGCGGCGCGCGATTTGTTGCGGACATAAACCTGGCTGGCGGGATCTTCGCCGACCAGAACGACGGCAAGACCCGGAGAAATTTTCTTCGTCGCAATTTCTTCCGCCAGCAGTTGCCGTACTTTTTTGGCAACCACCGCGCCGTCGATAATCAAGGACATGCTAGATAACCAAATGCCTGATGAAGGATTGGATGAAATAGATAATGAAAATCAGCACCAGCGGTGACAGATCCAACCCGCCCACGGCAGGGATCACCCGCCGGATTGGGGCCAGCAAAGGTTCCGTGATTCGCGTCGTCAGATCGCCGACGACATGCACGACGCGGTTATAAGAATTGACGATTCCAAAGGCGACCAGCCAGCTTAACGCCGCGCCGATGATGATGACCCATATATAGAAATTGAGAACGGTATAGATGACTTCCAGAAAAGCCGCGACGAGTGCAGTACCGACAGGCATGAAAAATCCTCGATAAGTGGCGGGAATCGCCTATTTATGAGGCATTTTCTGGTGCAGCGCAAGAGAGGAGCAGAAGGTGCCGAAAGTGAAAGCGAGAAGAAAAATGCATTTTTTCTTCGTTTTTCTGCCTTTCTTGCTCAATAAACCCTTGTCCCATGCGTTCTTTCGCTTGCAAAGGCATAAAAATTCCGCTTAGGTAATTGCAGTTTCAACCTCTAAGACATGGAGCCAACTATGGCCACTACTGCACAACCTACAATCACGATGAAGCAGATCGCTTCCGATCTCGCTGAAAAGCACGAACTGTCCAAGAAGCTGATGAACGAAATTTTGGGCGACGATCTGGTTGGGTTGCTCGTCAAGAACCTCAAGAAGGGCAACCGCGTTCGCATCGCCGGTCTTGGCATTCTGCAAGTCAAGAAGCGCGCTGCACGCACGGGCCGCAACCCCGCCACGGGCGAAACGATCCAAATTCCGGCGAAGAGGAAGATCGCCTTCCGCGCTGCCAAGGAACTGAAGGAAGCCGTCGGCAAATAAGGGCTTTCGTTAGCGAGCCTCTTGGCGAGCTTACGAAAACCTTATCCCGGCGAAAGCCGGGATACAGGCCGAAAACGAAAACCCGCCCCTCTCAGGGCGGGTTTTTTGTTACTGTGCTTTTTCCTGCAAATACCGTCGCGCGGCGGCGAAATCGCCAGCCGTCATATCGTCAAAGCGCGCCACGCCGATTTTTTCTTCAACCTCGTGGCGCAAGGTGTCCTCATTGATTCCCTTGTGCTTTGATGCGTAGAAAACAAGGGCTTGCATCTCGATCTTCTCATAATGGTTCAGGGGCCGTTCATCCTCATGCACCCAGGCGGTGACAGTGCCGCCGCCAGCCGCCGCCAGAATGGCGGTAAAGCACAAGGCCTTGAACGTCATCGTGACATGCATTGCCTTTTTCTCGATGGGTATTTCCGCCGCTGGCGTATTCAATAATGCGCGTGCCAAAAAAACAATTTTCTCGCCCTGATCATCCATTTTACTAACCCACTGTTACAATAAATAACGTCAATCAATAGTCGAAGCAGTTGCCTGTGTTAAAACGCTAAGTTGCCGTGCCTCACGCAAAAATCTATTCTCAATTAAACAGAGCCCCAATTTTTAATTTGTTCTATTGCTTGCCGCGCTTATTGCGCAAAGATTCATATTCCAGCAAATCATGGATTTGCGGTTTGAGCGCGGCGTGGCTTTTGCCTTTTGCGGTATCGTCGGTTTCCTGCAAGCGGTGGAAAATGGTGGAAGACATCGCGGCGAATTCGCGCGGCGTCAATTCGCGCCCCATTTCGGTGGCGGTTTCCTGTAAGCGGGCAATGATTTCGGTCAGCAGTTCGATATCCTTGCCGAACGCTCCCCCCTTGGCCTGAATTTCCGCGCTTGTTTGGCTGTTGCTCATCAGCAGGGCAGGGGTTGTTTCCAGCGCATCGGCCAAAGCCTGCACCGTGTCATAGCGGGGAAAGCGCGAGCGGCCCTCTATCATGTCGCGTACAGCGGTCGCGTTCAGCCCCGCGCGCAAAGACAGGCTGCGCGGATTGAACCCCTGTTCATCCATAAGGCGGCGCAGATTAAGCACCCATTCGGGGGCCGATGTTTCTTTTTTGCTGGTCATGGAAAATTCCTACTTCTTGAGTAGCGCGCTGTCAATGGGAAAAATAACTTTCCACAGGTGAATCATCCCATATTTGATAAAAACCCACACCGTTAACCAACCCAGCAAGGCTCCGGCGCAGACATCGGACATATAATGCGCATCGACCATAATGCGGCTGGCAGCCAGCACAAGGGCATAGAAGAACCACAAAACGCGCAAACGCGGGTAAAGGAACGACAGGCTGAAAGCCAAAGCAAAAACAGTCGTACTATGCCCCGACGGCATCCCGTTCCACAGAAATCCCGCTCTGGTAAAGGGATCAAATCCATAAACACCGTCGCGCAGCCACAACAGAGGGCGCGCCCGTCCGGCAATCGGCTTGATAATATCGGCAATGATCCCCGAAATGCCAATCGTCGCGAACAGAAAAAACGCGCGCACGCCGACATAGGCAAACAAACGCCGATAGGCGGCTGGCGCATCCTTGGCGCGCGACAGAAAACCGCAGAAAACAATGCCCAGCCCGCAAGGCACCAAATACCAAACCCCTTTGCCCCAATCGGTAATGTTGCGAAAGAAATTGATAAGGCGCGGATTGGATGCATCAAGAGATTGCGTATATTCCGCCAGCGGCCTGTCCACATAAAGGTACAGGGCGCATTCCAGCAGCAGAAATGCTAAAAAAGCCGCCGCTAAAAAAGAGGCGTCCTTCTTTTTAGCTTTCATCTTGGCGGTCATCGCGCAACCTGCGGCAACAGATAAATCGTCAATGTCATCTGCGCCCCGTGGCCTGAATTCAGCCCGCCGATTGTGCCGGATTCTTTCGGCTGTTGCGGCGCTCCGGCAAAAGCGTCAAGGAAATCCTGTTTGTTCCGGTCATCGATAACGGCGACGCGGCAGGAATCTTCTTTCAATGCCTTGGCCGCATCGGCGGCGTTGAACGTCAGCATCGTGTCGGTTCCTGCCAGAAACACGAGGCTCGGTTCATGATAGCCAAAGGAAACGATCTGGCTGTTCGGACAGGGGTTCAGCGGTTCCACCGCCTCGACGATTTCGCGCGACATCCAGGCATGCTGCAAGCCTGGAATTGTCATGCCAAAAGTCGTGGAGACAAAAACCAATCCGCCGAGCGTAAGGATGACAAGACTGCCGATTTTCTGCCGGGGCAACATCAGCAACGCGCATCCCTGCGACAGAATAAGAAAGCCCCCCGCGACGATTTGCGGCATCTGCCACACATTGTCGTAATGAGCCGGAACCATAGAGAAGAAAAGCGCAAATCCTACACCGATCACCAGCCAGAAACCGACAACCAGCACGATGGGAAAACGGCGGTTCGTTTCCGCGACCGTCGGAAAACCGTCCAGCAGGAATTTGGCCGTCAGCAAAGCAATCGCCGGATAAGCGGGCAAAACATAATGCGGCAATTTGGTCAGCGAGCATTCAAAAACAAGCCACATCGGAACAATCCAGCCGAGGCAGAATTTGACCGAAGCCTCGCGCCGGTTTTTCCACACATCCGGCGCGGCGAAAACGGCAAACAGGGCAAAGGGAAAGAAAAGAATCGGCAGCGCCATTAAATGTGCTCCCGGCGGCAGCATACCGCGATTTTGACTCTCCCAGATTTTCGCCAGCATATCTTGCCCCGCCGATTGCTGTAAAAACGCGCCGTGGCTTTGCAGCGTTATGGCGATGAACCAGGGTGCGACAAGCACCAGCGCGTAAAGAAGGCCAATCACAGGGCGCAGACTGCGGAACCACGCAATATTTTTGTCGCTAATCTTCAGCCACAATAGAGCGCCAAGGATCGGCAGCAAAATAAGCGGCCCTTTGAGAAGAATGCCGACCGCAAAGGCCGTCCAGAAAACAAGCGGCACGCGCCAGCCCGATATTTGTCCCAAATAGGCGCGCGCTAATCCGTAGACTGCCACCATAACGCTGGCCAGCAACGCGGCATCCGTCGTGGCGATCCTCGCCTCGGTATTCATCAAAATACATCCCGACAGCATCATCGCCGCCAGCAATCCCGTCAGAGGATTGAAAAGCAAACTGCCCAATGCCGCCGTCATCAGCACCGCAACGGTCGCGCCGACGAAAGACGGGATGCGATAGGCCCAGATTTCATCCAGATGATGCGGATTGAAAACGCGCACCACGGCGCTTTGCAGCCAATAAATGCCGATAGGTTTTTTATAGCGCGGTTCGTCTTGCAAACGGATGTCGGTGTAATTACCGCTTTCGATCATCTGCTTGCTGGCCTGCACGTACGAGGCTTCGTCGCGGTCGGTCGGCGGCATCGTCACAATACCGGGCGTAAAGAACCCCACGCACAGCATGACCAGAAACAAATAAGCCAGGAGGCTGAGCTTTTTGCCGTCAGGCGCAAAGAACGAGTCCGGAATGACGGCCAGTTTTTCAAACATCGAGAGCCCGCTTGTGTTTGTGGATGAAGTAGATGTTGCGTACATAGACAAACAACCCCAATCCTTGCCCCAGCATAAAGACAAGGTCTTGCTGATGAATGGCATAGGCGAAAACGATCAGGCCGCCGCCGAGGCTGAAATACCAGAAAATTTCCGGCATCACGCTTTGCTTGGCGCGCTCGCTGGCGATCCATTGCACGACAAAGCGCATCATGAACATGCTTTGGCCAAAGAAGCCGATAAGCGTCCACAGGGTCAGGTGGGCGCTAACCCAGGTCAGAATATTTTGCATTTTTTCAATTCCTTTGCTCATTTATCGGCTGAGTCGAGGGTTGTTTCAAGCTTCCTCGCTTGACAAACGGCCCACCGTGCGCCACCTTGTTACAAAGTTACATAATAACGACAAGGGAGGCTCCTCTATGACAAGCAACGGTACAACTCGCCGCAGTTTCCTGACGGTTCTCGCCGCTTCCGTTCCTGCCGCTCTGGCGGCAGCACCCGCGCGTGCCTGGACATCGGTTCCGGCGCAAGATGTGGGGATTTTGCCCCCCTCCGGCTTATGGAGCGTTCTGGCGCATGTGACCGACGGCACAGACCCCAGCACCGCCGTCATCGCACCCCCGAATTTTTCGGCAGAGATCAAGAAGCTTGCTGGAACCGAAGTCACACTGACAGGTTATGTGCAACCCGTATCCAGCGGTTTCGGCATGCAAAAAGATTATTTGCTCAGTCTCAACAGCTTCCATTGCCCCTATTGCTACGCCTCGGGCCGCGGCACGCTCGCCCTCGCGACAATCGAAGGACATGTTCCAGCATCCGCCAAAAGAGTCACCGTACGCGGCACTCTGGCCTTGCAAGACAAAGACCCCGCCGATTTCTATTTCCAACTAAAGAACGCCAAAGTGGTTGGATAAATTTTTCCCTCTCCCACAGGGAGGGGGTGGCTCGCGCCCTTGCGCGAGACGGGTGAGGGGTTACGGTGTTTGTTATTTTATCCAACCCCGGCCTTTAATTTTATGAATTGCGTTTATTATGACCATTAAACTCAACAACCTCTCCGCAGGCTATGATCGTCACCCGGTCGTGCATCATGTCTCCGGCATATTCGCTGCCGCGTCGATGACGGCGGTGGTGGGGCCGAACGGCGGGGGCAAAAGCACGCTCTTGAAAACGCTTGCCGGTTTTGTGCCGTTGATGACGGGTGGGATCGATTTCTGCGGCATCAAGCCTTCCGAGATCGCCTATCTGCCACAGCAATTCGAAATCGACCGCACTTTTCCCCTCAGCGTGATCGACGTTGTATTGCTGGGGCATTGGCCGCGCCTCGGCGCATTTAAATTCCGCCACAAGCATCACAAGGCCGAAGCCTTGCAGGCTTTGGCGCAAGTCGATATGGCGGCTTTTGCCGACCGGCCCATTATTTCTCTATCTACTGGCCAATGGCAGCGCGTTCTCTTCGCGCGCCTCAGCCTGCAACGCGCCAGACTCATTTTGCTCGATGAGCCCTTTGCCGCAATCGACGGACGCACGACGCATGATCTGGTGCATATGCTGGAACAGTGGTGCAAAGCGGGCAGCACAATCATCTGCGTGATGCATGACTACAATCTGGTGCGCGACCATTTCCCGCAAAGCTTAATTTTGGCCCGCGAACTTATCGCGTGGGGAAGCACTTCAACCGCAATGTGCGATGCCAACCTCGCCAGCGCCTCGGCTTTGGCCAGCGCGTGGGCCGAACATGCCGCTGTTTGCGAAATCGGCGAAAGAGGCGCGGCATGATGACCGATTTTCTCAGCGACCCCGCAATGAAGCGCGCTTTGATCGGTGCCGTTCTTGTTTCCGTCAGCAGTGCGCCTTTGGGCGTTTTCCTCGTCCTGCGCCGCATGAGCCTGATGGGCGATGTCATAGCGCATGCGATTTTGCCGGGCGTCGCCGCAGCCTTCATCATGTACGGAATGGCAATCCCGGCGATGAGCATCGGCGGATTGATCGCCGGGTTGACCGTGGCGGTTTTGGCCGGATTTGTATCGCGCGTCACGGCTTTGCGCGAGGATGCCTCGCTCGCCGCGTTCTACCTCATCGCGGTCGCGGCTGGCGTTTTGCTCATTGCGATCTATGGCAACGCGCAGGATATGGAAGACATCCTGTTCGGCGACGCGAAATCCCTGACCGACAATATCCTGCGGGTTATGGCAGGAGTCAGCGGCCTTACGCTCGCCACGCTGGCGGTTATCTATCGCCCGCTGGTGGTGGAATCTTTCGACCCCGTGTTTCTCCGTTCAGTCGGCGGCAAAGGCGGTCTTGCGCAGGGAATTTTCCTGACGCTCGCGGTTTTGAATATGGTCGAAAGCTATCGCGCGATGGGAACCTTGATGTCGGCGGGGCTGATGCTCATCCCCGCAATCGCCGCGCAATTCTGGACGCAGCGTTTGCGCACAATGCTGGCAATCGCAATCGGTATCGGCATGAGCGGGGCGGTCGCCGGATTGGCGTTGGCCTTCACTTATAATATTCCCTCAGGCCCCGTGATTATCCTGCTTGTTGGAGGCGTGTATGTTCTATCGTTGCTGTTCGGTCGGTTCGGCAGCATCCGCGCCCGCTATTTCCCCTTCCGGCATTTGGAACATTAGGCCAAACCAGCACCGACATTTATGGCGAGCGCCAAAATCGTCGTGTTGAAAAAGAAAACCGTTACGCATTGAACCGTCACGATCCGGCGAATGACTTTTGACGTTATGTTGATATCCGCCGTTTGCGCGGCGGTGCCGATGATGAACGAGAAATAGACGAAATCCCAATAATCCGGCGTCGTATATTTGGCCGGAAATTCAAGCCCGCCGTCTTTGTTTCCAGAATCAGGATTGTAAAACGCATGCGCGTAATGCAGCGCGAACATCGTTTGCATAAACACCCACGACAACAGAACGGTCAGGGCCGCAAGACCGATAGCCTCTCCCTTGACATCACCCGACAGATTTTTAGCCGCCACAAGCTCCAGCATAATCGCCGCAAGGCTGGCGGCCGCGCCGAACACGCTCAAGCCGAGAATCATGATGCCTTTTTCATCCTGCGCCGCCGCGCGCTTGCGGATCGTGACGTTATTCGAGCGGATCATCATGATCGTGACAAGCGCCAGATAGACAATGACGCCCATATCCCAGGTCAGCAAAAATTTCGTCGTCATGCGCCCGCTTTCGGGCAGCAAAAAGAAAAAGACCGCCGCGAATAACACGGCCACTATCAGCCGAGGCCTGACCCCGGCGTGCAGAAACTGTAATTTCTTGATGATCCGCTTTGTCATTCGCGCATGCCCCTTGGTTGCAACAATCAGACGTTTTTGTTTTTACGGGTTTGGTAGCCTAAACTTGCCGCTCTCGACTTGATTTTTACGCTTGCGCTCGGACTCTTCCCGCCGTTTGGTCATGCCCGTGTCGGCTTCAACCGCAGCGGTCAGCGTGCCGCCATATTTCAAAAAATCGTCGATATGCCGAACGATAACGATGTTGGGAGCGGCGATGTCGCGGATTTTTACCAACTCGGCAATTGACTGTTCTGTCGTCAGGTTGTTTTTGTGCAGCAAAAGGCCAAGCCCCACAGCCGTGCTTCGCGCCCTTCCCGAGCGGCAGTGAACCAGTAGTCGCAAAGGGCGGTCGGCAGGGGTCCATTTGTCGGCAAAAGCCACGGCATCGGTAACGATATCGGGGGTAGGGGTAGGCGCGCCAAATCTCGTATGTTCAACATCCCAGCAAGTGAGGATGAGTTGCCTGTCTTGCCAGAAGGTGCCTATCTCATCGGCCAAACGCGGTGCGCGGCCTTCCTCGGCGGTCAAACGTTCGGCCCCGGGGTGTTCGAGAGAGATAACGGCGTCATAGGGTAAACCGGACAGGGCGCGGCTATTAACAAGGCCAACAACCTCGTCAGCCCTGCAAATAGTTAGATCCAGATTCATAGAGGAAAGCCTTGATTATCCGCGGGCAAACCCGGCGCGGCGCAGATTGTCGAGATGCTCGGGTTCTTCGAGCAGCTCCGAAGGGATCATCCCACCGGCGGTCACTCCGCCCAGTTCCTTGGCAGCGCGCACGAGGAGAGGGGTGGCGTCGCTCGGATGCTGCAAAGCATCGCTGACGAGGCCACACAGGGCGATATAAGTCGTGGGTGAAACTTCAACTAACACGGTACTATTCCTTTAAACGATTTCATTTCCAATAAATGTTCTAACGGCCAATTCCTAAAAATGTTCTAACGACCGTCTCTTGAGCTAACAATACTGACAAAGTATGAAAGCAAAAAACATTTTCGCATCTGTTTTTCTAAATAAAATCATGAAAGTAATTGAGTTTCCCCTAATGGGTATGTTCTAGCTGACTATGGGTAATTATGCGGCCAGATAGAGACTTTTAGGAAACACAAAAAATGATTGGCCAACCCGTACCCAAGCCCTTTTTACAAAAAACTATACGGATCGACATCGATCAACAGGCGCAAATTGCGCGGCAATCGCACATTTGACAGCCATTGCCGCAATACCGACGATAAATTGACGCTGCGCGGAGCCTGAATCATCAAACGGTGGCGATAACGGCCCCTGAGCATCGCATAGGGAGCAGGGGCGGGGCCCAGGACGCGCAATTGATCATTTTGTGGTGCAGTTGTAGCTAGATGCTGGGCGGCCTTAATAACTTGGTTCATGTCTTCGCCCGACACCGTCAGGCTCGCCAAACGCCAGTAAGGCGGCAAGCGATAGGCCTCGCGCTCGCTCAATTCGGCATCCATAAAGGCGTCGCGGTCGCCCTTGATGATCGCTTTCATCACCGGATGATCGGGCGAGGTCGTTTGCAGCAAAACCCGCCCGGCATCGGCGCTGCGCCCGCTACGGCCCGCCATTTGCTGTAAAAGCTGGAATGTGCGCTCGGCGGCGCGAGGATCGCCGCCCGCCAGACCCAAATCGCCGTCCACCACGCCAACCAAAGTCAAACGCGGGAAATGATAGCCTTTGGCCATAATCTGCGTGCCAATCAGAATATCCAGCTCCTGCCGCGCCATTTTATCGACCAGTTCCTGCGCCGCTTGCGGATTTTCCAGCGTGTCGCTCGCCATTACCGCGAATCGAGCCTCCGGCAGACGTTTTTTGACTTCTTCGGCAATACGCTCGACCCCGGGGCCGCAAGCGGCGAATTTATCCTCGGCGGCGCAAACCGGGCATTTCTTCGGCAATTGGGTCGAATAGCCGCAATGATGACAATGCAAACGGTTCGACTTTTTATGCTCGGTCAGCCACGAGGTACATTGCGGGCATTGCAACCGATGCCCGCAGCCCCGGCACAGGGTGAGCGGCGCATAGCCACGCCGATTCAAAAACAGCATCGCCTGTTGCCCGGCGGCAATCGTTTGCTGCAAACCTTCCAGCAAAGGCGGGCTGATAAACTCCTGCGACGAGAGTTTGTATTTCCGCAAATCGACCAATTGTATATCCGGCATGCTGGCCTTGCCGAAACGCTCGCGCAAAACGACATGCCCGTATTTGCCCTGCCGCACATTGAACAAAGTTTCCAGCGACGGAGTCGCGCTCGACAATACAACCGGAATATTCCCCAAATGCGCGCGCGCCACCGCCATATCGCGCGCGTGATAGATAACGCCTTCTTCTTGCTTGTATGCAGCCTCATGCTCTTCATCGACGACGATCAGGCCGAGATTGGGGTAGGGCAGGAACAACGCCGAGCGTGCGCCTAGAATAAATTTCGCCTCGCCGCGCGCTATCGCTTGCCAATGCAAACGGCGTTGTCGATCTCCCAGCCCCGAATGCCATTCAATCGGCCTCGCGCCAAACCGCGCCGTAAATCGGTCGATCAAGGCCGCCGTCATCGCGATTTCCGGCAACAGAACCAAAGCCTGTTGCCCCTGCCGCAGACATTCCGCAATCGCCTCGCAAAAAACCTCCGTCTTGCCGGAACCCGTAACGCCGTCGAGGAGAGTGGTGGAGTAGCTGTGAGCCTGAACGTTTCCCGCTAAAACCCTCGCCGCTTTTTCCTGATCCTCGCTCAACACAGGCTGATGAAAGTCGGGATCGAATTTCGGGCAATCGAACGAGTCCTTCTTCTTCACCTCGATCAATTTCGCGCTGCCGAACATCATCTTCAGAACCGCACCCGCCGGAGTCAGCGTATAGCCAGCGACCCAATCGACGAAGGAACGGCTGACATCGGGCACCAAAGGCAGGTCGAGCACAAAAGCAATGTTTTTTAGCTTGGCCTCCGGCACGCCGCCTTTGCCGTCGCCCCAAACCACCCCGAGCATCTTGCGCCCGCCGAACGGCACCTCGACAAAAGCCCCATTTTCAGGCCTTTCCCCCTCCGGCGGCAGATAGTCGTATGCGTCCGCCAAAGGGGCAGGGAGCAAAACCCGCAGCGTAGCAGGGGGGGTGGTGGAAGGCTTTGTCATGAGCTATATAAGGGGAAACTAAAACTAAAATTTGACTAATCCCCACTCTACTCAACAAGGAGCCGAACGTGAAATTTTTTGTCGATACCGCTGATTTGAATGACATTAAAGACCTGGCCGCAACCGGATTGCTGGACGGGGTGACAACGAATCCCTCGCTGGTCGCCAAATCGGGCCACGCCAATTTCATCGATTTGATTAAGGAAATCGCCTCAATCGTTCCCGGCCCCGTCAGCGCCGAAGTCGGCGCGACCGATTATGAATCGATGCTGCAAGAAGGCCTGTTCCTTGCCAAACTCGCCAAGAACATTGCTGTCAAAGTGCCGCTGACCCCCGCTGGCCTCAAAGTCTGCAAGCATTTGTCCGAAGAAGGCACAATGGTCAATGTCACGCTCTGCTTCTCGGCAGCGCAGGCGATTTTGGCGGCAAAAGCGGGCGCGACTTTCGTATCGCCTTTCGTCGGACGTCTGGACGATATCGGCGAAAACGGCATGCAATTGATCGCCGACATTTGCCAGATTTATTCCTCGTACCCCGAATTTAAGACCGAAGTTCTGGTCGCCTCGGTGCGCAGCCCGCAACATGTCGTGCAAGCCGCCTTGATGGGCGCGCATGTCTCGACCATTCCACCAAACGTCATCCGTCAATTGTTCGCGCATCCGCTGACCGACAAAGGCCTAGCGCAGTTCGTAACCGATTGGCAGAAGTCGGGTCAGAAGATTCTGCCAAGCAAGGCGGCGTAAAAAAAACTTCGTCATTCCGGCGCAAGCCGGAATCCAGAAGCGCGTCCGCGCGTCATATAACTCGGTTAGCAAAGAGAACCAAAAGTTTTCAATCTGGATCCCGGCTTGCGCCGGGATGACGATTTTTCCAAGGGAACGGCGTGACATCAGCATCTCCCACCACCCTCCCGCTCGCCGCCGATGTTATCGATGCCGTCGGGCGTTGGCGCGGGTGGTTGCAGGATGAACGGCGCGTGGCGGCCAACACGGTTGAATCCTATAACTTCGATCTGCAAAATCTTTTCCATTTCCTCATCCATCATCGCGGGCGGCAGATTGATCTGGCGACGCTTTCGACGCTCACGCTGACCGATTTCCGTGCCTGGCTCGCGCATAACGCGGGGCAGAATATCGGTGCGGCATCGCGTGCGCGCGCGGTGGCGGGAGTGCGGAATTTCTTTCGCTGGCTCGACCGCAGCGGGCAACTTCATAATCCGGCGATTGATTTATTGAAAACCCCCAAAACCGCGCGCCGCCTGCCGCGCCCGGTGACGGAAATGCAAGCGCAGGAGATCGTCAATCTGGCGGCGGACGGTACTTCCGAAAATTGGACGGGATTGCGCGATGAAGCGTTATTCACGTTGCTGTATGGCGCGGGTCTGCGTCTTGGTGAGGCTCTCAATCTTACCCGCGTCGACATCACCGGTTCAGATCGCCTGACGGTCACGGGCAAAGGCAACAAGCAGCGCAATGTGCCGATACTTCCCCTTGTGCGCGCTGCAATCGAAAAATATCTGGCTGTTTGTCCTTATGCGCTGAACCCGGACGCCCCCGTTTTCATCGGCGTGCGTGGTGAGAAATTAAATCCTGCCATCGCCCAAAGAAACCTGCGTGCTCTCCGGCGGCAATTGGGTCTGCCCGACAGCGTAACGCCCCACGCTTTGCGCCACAGCTTCGCCACACATCTGCTAGCCTCAGGAGCCGACCTGCGCAGCTTGCAAGAACTCCTCGGACACAGTTCGCTTTCCACCACGCAGCTTTATACCCAAGTGGACGCGCAGCAACTGTCCAACACCTATCGCGCCGCGCATCCGCGCGCGAAATAAGGGATTGCGTTCACAGAGTGTTTATGGGGCGCGTTTGTGCTCAAAGGTGGGGGAGTCTTCCCATTGGCTTGCCAGAGAAGGGCGGCTGGCCTCGATCGAAAAGCAAAGGCCCAGCGATTTAAGCCCGTCGCTGATTTCGGGCGGGATCGTGTGGTCGAGTTTGCATAAAACGGCGTCGGCATTGTTGTTAATCGACGCATCACGTTCGGCGGTAATTAGGGAATACTGTCGTCCTGTACCGCATAATTTTTTCAGATCTGTTTTAACGGGATCGTGTCTCAGAAAATCGAACAAGCTGCGCCCAAAATTTTCGGCGTCAAAATGCGGAAGCTGCAGGGCGACGGCAAGCTCTTTGATCACACGAACCAGATAGTCGGAATCCTTATCATGATGCAGCGAATCCGTGATCCCCAGCGCCGCGGCGTGCAATTCAACAAAAGGATCCTCGGTGGACATGCCGATCATGGGTGTATCCTCGTTTGGGGGATATTTCTGTGGCCGGATGGCGGGGGAGGCATGAAATGTTTTGTAATTCCTGCGCCTTTCTTCCACTCGCCGGTGACGGCGGCCCGCTGCTGATCATAGGCCGCACTCTTGGCGGCATTCGTGCGCTCCGCGTATTTGTCGCGCCGTTCCTTAAGAAGATCGATTTCCTTGTGAGTCTGTTTGTCTTTGTCGCTGATGTCCAGCACGACAATGCCGTCCGGTTTTTTTATGAAGTAAATGCGGATGCCGGAGCCGGCGAAGAAACGGAGTTCGCTGATCCCTGAGGTTTTGTCCCCGGTCATCCATTTTTCGCCGCCGGACAGGCCGTCCCTTTGTATGTGAAAAAGCTTCTTGCGAATGGCTGCGACGGTTGTGGGATCTTTCAGCTTTGCCATAAATTCAGCCGCAGGTTTTTTTCCGTTGTCTTCGACAAAAAAATCTACCTGAGCTTTGATTTTCGGCGACAGTGTCATTGGAATAATCAAATGTGATTAATGAATGTTCCAATCCTATCCGGCAATGTTTAATTATTGGTTATATCGCTGATAAACAGCGTTATTTAGCCTGTCTCCGCACCTCATAAAGCGCAACCGCCGCAGCGTTCGACACATTCAAACTGCCCACGGGCCCGCCCGTCGGCAACTTCGCCAACTGGTCGCATTTCTGGCGCGTTAAATGCCGCAACCCGTCGCCTTCGGCGCCCAGAACCAGAACCGTGCGCCCGGACATGTCTATCTCGCCCAAAGTTTTCTCGCCTTCCTCGGCAAGGCCGACGCACCAATAGCCAGCCTCGCGCAAATCATCCAGCGCGCGCGACAGATTGACGACATGAACCATAGGCGTGTGTTCCAAAGCACCCGACGCCGATTTCGCCAAAACGCCGGTGGTGGTCGGCGCGTTGCGCTCGGTCATGATAATCGCGCCCGCGCCAAACGCGGCGGCAGAACGCAAAATCGCCCCGACATTATGCGGATCGGTCACCTGATCGAGCATCAAAATCAAATCAGGGGGCGGATCGTTGCCGATAATGTCGTGCAGAGTGAGTTCGGGCAGGGCGCTGGTTTCAATCACAATGCCCTGATGCACGCTTCCCGTCGGAATGATTTTGTCGAGTTCTTCGCGGTCGATCTTTTTGGCATCCGGACGCTTCAGCAATTCCTCGCGCGCTTCGTTCTGCGTTGCTTCAAAAGTTTTCTGTCCCGCTTCGGTCAACCACAAACGGGTGACTCGGCGTTTCGGATTCAAAAACGCCGCGCGCGCCGCATGCAATCCCCAAATCAGCACGCCGCCTTCCGACAGCTTGATCGCATCGCGCATTTCGGGTTTGCGCGCGGGCGATTTCGATTTGTCGCTAAACTTCTTATCGCCAAACTTCGGCTTGTGGTCACCAAACTTCGGCTTGCCGCCGAATTTTGGTTTATCGGAAAATTTTGCCTTGTCGGAGAATTTGGTGCCCCCGAAGGTTGCGCGTTCCCCATATCCGGGTTTTTCCCCGGTGCGAGACCCCGGCTTGGCCTTTGCGCCTTTATAAAAGGGTGTTTTACCCTTAGGACTCTCACTGTCACGCGCCTTTGCGCCGGGCGTCGAAGACCGGAAAGAGGGGCGGGAAGAGGCTGAACGAGGCTGTTTGCTGTTTTTCATAAGTCGAATGTAAGGAAGGGATTGACAAAAACAAGCAAAATCCGTTACTTCCGCATTCCAGAATGCCGATCCCGTTGGAAGGGTGGCCGAGTGGTTAATGGCAGCAGACTGTAAATCTGCCCTCTCACGAGTACGGCGGTTCGAATCCGCCCCCTTCCACCATTATTTAGCTATTTACACATGTATTTCAATGTGTTATAGCTTTTGTCATCAGAATGAC
>JBAVWC010000018.1:0-16199 GCA_049697595.1 Alphaproteobacteria bacterium | reverse complement strand
TTATATAACAGGTGGTTAGGGCATCCCCGGATATGGCACGGCAGTTGCTTTGTAAAGGATGAGCGATGCGCCGGGAAAAACGCGTCGGGTTTTTTGCAAGGAGGCAACTATGCAGATGCAGACCTCTCTGGCTGTTATCCGTCAAAGATACGGACGGCCGCCTATTATCGGCGCGGCTTTTGCGTTTTTGCTGGTGTTGAGCCCTATCGTGATGGGGGGCAGTCCTTTTCTGATTTTTTTTAGCCTCGGCGGGCTGGTGATCGTCGGCGGCGGGGTTATCACCGTCGCCTTTATGAGTTTCGAGGCTGAGGATGTGTACAAAGCCTTGAATGTCATTAAGCGCATGTTTAAAGAAAAAGAAATACCGCAGGACAATCTTCACAATGATGTCACGGCGATTATTTATTGCGCGCGCTTGCTTCGGGAAAAAAAGGGCATGCGTAATCTGGAGAATGTTATCAGCCGCAGCGGCATCCGCGATTTGTTTTTAAAATACGGCCTCAATATGGTGATGAGCGATTATACGTCTGAAGAAGTTCGCGCGATGCTGGAAACGGCTGCCGATGCCCGTTACGAACGAGATTGCATTCCGGTCGATGTTTTGCAGGCGATGACGAGCCACGGCCCGGCCTTTGGAATGGTTGGCACATTGATCGGTATGGTGGCGATGCTTTGCAATTTGACCGACAATGTTTCGGCAATCGGGCCGAGCCTTGCGGTCGCGTTTTTGTCAACGCTTTATGGGGTTTTGTCGGCGCGCATGCTTTATATGCCTGCGGCGGCGCGGTTGCGGCAGGAGGTCGATAGCCGCCGGTTTCGCAATCATTTGGTTACCGAAGGTTTGGTGATGCTGGTTGCCAACAAATCGCCGATGTATGTTCAGGATCGCCTGAACGGGTTCCTGCGTCCTGAGTCCTATGATTATTTCGACGTCATGAAAAGCGAGCACTCTGATGACGCCGTTCAGGTCGCGAGCGCAGCATGAGTTATCGCTGGCATCAAAAAAGAGCGCAGCCCAATCACGCCGATGACTGGCTGATGACTTATGCCGATATGATTACGTTACTATTGTGCTTCTTTGCGATCATTATTATCGCATCGGTTCCCAAAAAGAACGTGCATCCCAAAGAGACGGTTCAGCCTGTCGTGGTGCAGCAGGAACAAACACCGTCGCCGCTCGTGCCAGCGATTGTTCCCGTTCCACAACCCAAACCACTGGATATTTTTCCCGGCAATTTGCCCTTTCATGAAGTTGAAGCTGCCGACGATCCCTTGCCCATTAAGGATGGAACACCTGTTACGGTTCCTGTGGAAGCGCCGATTGAGGTTCTCGTGCCTTCGGCTTCTTCGGCAATGGTTTTGCCGTCTAAAGATGTTGCGAAACCGACTGGCGACAGGATACGAGGCTTGAAGTTAACAGCGCGGCTTTTTTCGATAGAGGATCCGCAACGCTCAGCAATGCCGGGATGATCTTTTTGCAGGATGCCGCGACAAAGCTGAAATCGGATCAATATAACGGTTATCTTATCACCGTCGAAGGGCACACGGACGATACGCCTGTTCATACTTTGCAATTCCCTTCCAATTGGGAGCTGTCAACGGCGCGCGCTTCGGCTGTCGTTCATTTCTTTCTCGAGCAAGGTCTTCCCGCGTCGAGGCTTCGCGCCGCCGGTTATGCCGATACTTTTCCGAAAGTGCCGAACCGCGATAGCAACGGCAACCCCATCCCCGCTAATCAGGCCGAAAACCGCCGCGTTGTGATCAATCTGGAAAAAATCGACAAAAATTGAGGGCCGGGGCATGTTGCTGTTGTTTTGACCGACAGCGCCCTCTAGACTCTTTCAGTCGCTCAAGATAGAAAACGCACATCAAAAAATTTATGGGATAGATGATGTTCCTGAAATCACTGACTCTGGCGCTTGTCGTTACTGTCCTTTTTTCTCAAGCGGTTCTTGCAACCGAATTGACCAGCCCGAACGGCGTTTGGGTGACCGGCGAGGCCAAAGCCCGCATCAAGCTGGAGTCTTGCGGCAATAATTTATGCGGCACGATCCTGTGGCTTGCGAAGCCGCTTGACCCCGAAACAGGTGCGGCCAGGCTGGATATCAATAATCCATCCGAAGCATTGCGCTCGCGCGCCCTTCTTGGGTTGCAGATACTGGATATGCAGCTTGAGTCCGACAAGTTTTGGCGCGGAACAATCTATAATGCCGAGGACGGCAATATCTATAATTCGAATTTAAGGATCGAAGGCGATCACCTCAATCTTCAGGGCTGCGTCCTTTTCGGCCTCATCTGCAAAACACAGACTTGGACGCGTTATAAAGAATAAATCAGATTTAGGGCGCCTGTTGGAAAACGGCGCTTTCCTGGGCCGACAGGGGCGTGGAGGCGAGCGCGGCGTCCGTGAAACTGAACGTGTCATAAGTGCCGTCGGCTTTTACCATTGCGATATTTTCAACGAACTTACCGCCGCTGACCATGATCCGGGCATAGGACAATTTTGGTTTGTCCGTCTGGCGCGGGACTAGAAGCATATGCCAATGATGTTCATCGCCGCTTGGTGTCAGGACGTAATCCTGCTCAAGGCCGCTCCAGTCGCCTGCCAAAGCTCCGCCGACCATTTCATAAAGATGACGAAGGTTTTTGGCCGGTAATTTCATGACCATTCCGCCGATATTCTGTGTCGCGCCGTTGGGCGTAACGACGGTCGATGTCGGGAACGGTTGTTCGATGTTCCAGATCAATCCGTGGCCGGGAGCGACGACAAAATGGCCGGTGGATTGCATGGGGGCTGTCGCGCCCTTCATCTGAAGCAGTGCGACAAACTGGCCGCGCAGGACTTTCTGGGCGTCGATGTGAATTTGGCCCGAAGGTGCCTCAGTCGCCTGTGCAGCAAAGGGGAAAAGGACGAGCGCGAGGATCAGGAGAGCAAAACGCATGATGAAAGATTCCTTCAACTTTGTTTCTGCGAAGACCGCAAGGTAATATGCGTGATTTCGGCGACGGTGCCAAGCCTCATCGGAGGGCCCCAGAATCCCGTGCCGGGGCTGACATAAATCTGCGTCGCCGTATCGCGGTGACGATGCAGCCCCGCCACATAAGGTTGCTGTAGATAAACCAGATATGTGAAGGGCCAGATCTGGCCTCCATGCGTGTGGCCTGACAGTTGAAGATCGACCCCGTGTTCCGCAGCTTCATGAATCGCCGCCGGTTGATGCGCGAGGAGTATCAGCGCTTTGTCGGCATTGCGTCCCGCCAGTGCCTTTGGCAAATCGGCGCCCTGACCGGGAAAAGCGTGGCTGGCCCAGTCATCGACTCCGGCCAAATCGAAACTATCCTGTTGTGCTCCGGCGGTGATCGACACGCGCTCGTTACGCAGAACGCGCAAGCCCAGCGTGGTAAAGTGCGCGCACCATTCCTCGACGCCGGAATAATATTCGTGATTGCCGGTGATGAAATAAACGCCGTGAGGTGCGGTCAAATCGGCGAGGGGGGCGGTATGACGGCTCAGTTCCTCGACCGAGCCATCGACCACATCGCCTGTTATCGCGATAATATCCGGCTTTAGTGCATTCACTTTATCGACGACTTGCCGCAGCCAGTCGCCGCCGATCATGGGGCCGATATGCAAATCCGTGATCTGCACGATCCGCAGCCCATCCAGAGATTGCGGCAGGCGATCCAGCGTGACGGTCAGCGGTTTGACGCTGACAGGGCGCATGCCGTTCCATAAAGACGCACCGCCCAGAACAGCCGTGGCGCTCAATGCCGTCAGGCCGAAGGCGCGTTGGATCAGCAAACGTCGTTCCGGGTCATGCATTGGCGAAGGCGGCGCGAGTTTCAGGAGAGCCCATACCGCATCGGTCGTCAGCATCACCACCGTCATCAACAGGGCAAAGCCCATCCACGGAAAAACAACCCAATCCAGAACCGTCGCGGCATCGCGCGACAGCGCGCGGCTGAGAGGAAGAGCAATAAGGGTGAGCAGGGCAAGAACGCCCAGCAGCATCGCCGTAAAACGCCGTTGGCCGGATGTCAATTGGAGGTAAGAGCTGATGCGGCTGAAAAGATAGAAATGCGATGCAGCAAGAAGCACCGCAAAAACGCCAATAAAGACGATCATATGTAAGGTGCGTGGCATGATTTCGTTGCTGTGCTGGCTTGGGTGCAGGAAGAAGCGTTATTCGCCGATAGGGAAGAGGATAGCGTCTTTTCCGATCCGCGTCGATTATAGCGTCAAATCTTTGTCGATTTTGTGGTCAAATTGATCTTTTAGGGCGGGGTTGGCGATTTGGGGTCGGGTTGCGCAGGAGGCGAGCTGGGGCGCGTGGAGACTTGTTTCAGCCGTTCGGCTTCTGCCGTCATTGCCACTTGATATTTGGCCTTGTTGGCCCAGTAGAAGGCGGTGAACAGCTCCGCTTCCAAACGGAAGGGGACAGAATCCTTGGGGTCTTTGGCGGCTTCGGCTTCGATCCAGTCGCGGTGGCGGGAAAGGGCGTCCTGACGCGAGCCGGTCATCGAGGCGAGCTGGAAATCATACATATGCTTTTCAATTTCGCTGTAACGATCCGACCAGGTGATTGAATAGGCGTCGTTCTGCTCGGCGAAACGCCGGATCCACTGCTCGGCTATATCCAATTCATATTCCGGTTTGCTGACCATGACATCGCGTCGCGCTACGCGCAGCGTTTCAATGGCAATTTGCTTGTTATGCTGCCAGAGCGTTTGCAGATCGGGATTTTTGATAAAGCGGTCGGCATAGATGGGATAGGCAAACGAAGATTCACGCAGGCCCGGCATTTCGAAATAAATCTGGATTTCGGAAAAGACGCTGGCTTCCAATTCGTTTCGGGCCATCTTTTCGTTGAAGGCGGCTTTGCCGATGCCAGATACATAGGGCATCGTGGCGGCATGATAGAATTCGTGGATGAGATACAAATCAGCAATCGAGGGATTGGTGTAATCGTCCCGTTTCATCATCGCGCCCCACCAGGTCGAGAAATGGGCGCGTTCGAGTTTGTCGTTCGTGCTTTCGCAGAAAAGGCGCGGCAGGATCGCGAATTTGTCCACGACATCGAAAACAACGCCGTTCTTCTTATGTGAATTGCGGAAGGCATCCGTTTGCCACAGGGTGCCGACATAATCGTGAATATCGGCTTTGGTAACCAGCAATTGCGAATTTTTCACGACGGGCTCCAGTTTAAAAAATCTTCTGTTTGAGCAATAAGGATTCTCATCGGGCCGGCTGTGCCAATAATGTCGGCCATACCGGGGGTTAAACATAAGCGCAGGCGACCTGTCGCTGGCCTGCTCAGATATTGCGTCAAGCGTTGATCAGTATTCGCAGAAGGCTGTGCTGTGGCAAGCATAAAAACGTCGGAGGGCTGGAATTGTATGCCCAGTTTTTTTCCGACGGTCTTTGCGCGTTCAATTTGAAGGAGGCGATAGCGCCGAGGGATGTCGAAAACATCGTGCCGTTGCATCAGTGCGGTGCCCAGTTGGAGTGCCGGCAAATTTTTAAACCATTTGTTGCCGAAAAGCCCCGCATCCTGATCGCGCGCAAAAACCCCGCCGATGCGGTCGTAATAAACTCCGAAGGGTTTCGAGAGGCTGAAAACGACATTGCGCACGCAGGCGGCGTTGACATCGAATTTGGCCGAGGGTTGTTCCGGTATGGCCCCGACATAAGTCAGGTCAACGATCACGCGCGGTTGATTGGATCTTTCTGATATTGCTTTCGTAAATTGATTGGCGTGGGGCCAGACATTGCCGTCAATTGCAGATGGCTGGCTGAAGAAAAACCATTCGTTTTCGGGAAGATCGGCTGCAATCTTTTGCCAATCGTGCCGGTCATGTTCGACGATTTCTATTTTAGAGGCTTCGGCATAGGCTTTGTAGCCCTCATACTCGCCCTTGAAAACGTGAACGCGCGGGGTGAAATTTTCCACGCGCGCGACGTTGCCGTAATCGGCGATGAGATGTCGCAAAGGTTCGCTTGCACCGGCGGTAGGATATATATGGGGGAATTGGGCGCGATCCAGGTCGACAAGCGGCGCTGACCAAGCATGCCACGTATCGAAAAAATCGTTGTGTATTTTTTCCTGCTTGCCGGTCCAGGCGTCACGGAATTGTTCCAGATAGACGGCGCGCGCCCGATCTATGCTTTGGGGCGATAGCGCATTTCCAAGAATGGCGCATTTGGCAGCTTCGGTTTCGGGAGTCACGAGCGCATAGACGGTTTTACTGGCTCCTTCCGCCAGCAGAAGATCGTTCAAATCCTGCTGCGGATTATATTGCGTTAGGGTGCTCATAATACAAATTCCGTTTAAAATCGGGGCTCGCCTGTCGAGCGCTGGTTCGGACAATAGCAAGATTTCATGAAAGTAATTCACAAATACGCTTGGGGAGACTATAGGGTAAGTTGAGTTTTTAACGATATTATTATTTATACAGAAGGCCTATGCAAAAATTCGTCGCTTTATATGGAGGTTCCTTTAATCCATCGACCGAAGCCCACCTCGCTGTGGGGCATGCGGCGCTTGCCAGTCTGAATGTGGATGAGGTCTGGTATCTTGTCTGCCCGCAAAACCCCTTTAAACCCAAAGAGGGTATGGCCCCTTTCGATCATCGCGTGGCAATGGCGCGGTTGAATGTCGAAGATACGCCCAAGCTTGTTGTGCAGGACATCGAAGGCCAATATGCGCGCAATAAACCCAATGGGGTTATAGAAACGGTGGAAACGCTGCAATTGCTGGCGGTCGATTTTCCCCAGCACCGCTTTGTCTGGACAATCGGCGCGGATAATTTTGCTGATCTTCACACGTGGAAAAATCCCCAGTATATTACGGACAATTACCCGATCGCCGTTGTGACGCGCGATAAGTACACGGATGCGGCGTTGAAAAGCCCCAGCGCGCAGAAGATGCCGCGCCTTGATAAGGCGCAGGATTTACGAACGACGAATGGCTGGTTTTTGCTGAACGTCAATGCCAGCGGCATTGCCGCAAGCCTTTGCCGTGAAGAGCTTGAAAAAGGCACCATTCCGGCGGCGATGCGTCCCGGCGTGGCGCAGTATGCGCTGGCTAATCGGATCTATGTGCCGCATTAACCATAAATACGAATTGACATAAACGGTACTTTTTTAACATCGTAGATAATGATTTAAAGGATCACGAATATGGATAATGGTTCTCAGCTTTCGGCGGCGATCAAGATATTGGATATCGATCTTTCCCCGGTCGCCCAGAAAATCGCCCAAGGCGTTAAACTGCCGATCGTCACACAGGTAACGGCGGCGAGGCCGGGCGCGTTGTGCGAGGAGATCATTGCCGCATTAGAAAAACGCGCGACATCGATAGACAAGGAAAGCCTGTTCGCCGATTATACATTGACGATGTTCAAGGGCGGCGAGCAGAAAATTGAATATGGCGAGTCGGTTGCCGGACATCAGGTGTTTCTGGTTCTCGATTTTCCTACGCTTGATGAAAAATCTGTTCCGCCGGAATTTTATGAGTTAGCCAGCACCACGTTCCTGAATAATTACCTGCATCTTGCCAAGCAGGCGGCAGAGGCCGCGCGCGCGGCGGGAGCTGCCGAAGTCCATCTCATCATGCCTAATCATGCCGATGCGCGGCAGGATCAGCGGCACGGCGAGAGGGGGCCCGCCACAGTCGCTATCGTTGCGCGTGAATTGGCGGATTTTTTTGACAGCATAACCTGCCTGCATTTGCACGCGCCGCAGATCGAAGGTATTTATGCCGCGCTGGGGAAGCTGTTTCGCAATCTTTCGCCCAATGAAATTCATGGCCCCGGTTTTGTCTGCCGCGATCCCGATACTCTGCAGCCGATTTTGCCGAAGGCGGTTACACTGGAAGGCGTTACGCGCCTTCTCAACCGTGTTTGCGTGGCATCGCCCGATGTCGGCGGCGCGAAAGTGGCGCGGAATTTTATTAAATATTGCCGCAGGCTGGCTGCTGCGATTGTGTATGAAAACACACAAAGTAATAACGCGCCGCTCGCCGAGGGTGCTCAATTTATTCCCAGCCTGATTAAGCATTATGTGAAACTGGCGGCCGCCGCTTTGGCCAGAAATCCGCAAGCGCTCAGTTTTGAAAATTTGCTGAAGGCTATGCCGGACATTCCTTTGGTCATCGTCGATAAAAGCCGTCCTTCGGCCAATGTTTCCGAGATCGTGAATGTGCTCGGTATTGAATTTGCCAAAGGCCGCGATTGCACTCTTTTCGACGATATGGGCGACGGGCTTGGAACGATGATCAATGCAGCAGAAGCCTTGATCGATGCCGGAGCCTCAACCGCCGAAGGACGCGTTTCGCACGGATATTTTTCCGGCGACGCCTTGAAGCTTATCACAGATTCACGCATCAAGCAGGTTGTTGTCGGCAACGGTATGGCCCTACGCCCTTCGGTGCTGGAGCATCCCAAGATTCAAGTCATCAGCCTCGCCCCGGCTTTTGCTCAGGTCATTGTCGATATGGCGACAAAGCCGACGGCCAATGTAACTTTTGCGGCGCGGCACACGCATGATCCGCATTTCCGTAAATTGAGCGGCAGATTTGCAGGCCCTATGCTGGGTTCGCTCAATCAATCATAAATCGACAGGATATTTTTATTATGAACGCCGATACGCCAAACAAAATTTACCGCGATCTTCCCGCGACCAAAGGCTACAAATCCTTTATCAAGGATATGGGGCCGACGGTTTGCGATCTTTATGCCCTGACGATGACTTATGCTGCGTGGCAGTTGGGTTTTGCCGAAGAGCGCGTCACGACCTCCCACGTTTTTTGCCGCAGCCTGCTGACCAACGGCGAAACCTATGTGGATGCCAAGGATAGAGTGCAACGGGTCGAAATACCCTATCTGGTCAATGCGGGGGCAGGGCTGGTTGCAGAATGGCTCAGCGGTTGGAAATGGAAAGACGATGATTTAAGTTTTATAGGGAAGCTAGATGTTGCCGACGGCAAGGGCGGAACGATGC
Source organism: Alphaproteobacteria bacterium (assembly GCA_049697595.1). GTDB lineage: Bacteria > Pseudomonadota > Alphaproteobacteria > UBA9219 > UBA9219 > CAIXLI01. The sequence continues at coordinate 7,198 of JBAVWC010000018.1, read as the reverse complement.
CTTTGTTCTCCAACGACTTTTTGCATTGGGTGGCCCGGCAGAAAATTACGCTCGACATCGACGCCGTAGCCGAAGGCGAATTGATTTTCCCGCAAGAGCCGGTCATGCGCATCAAGGGTTTGTGGTGGCAACAGGAAGTCATTGAAGCCGCGAACCTGCATTTGATTTCCTCGAGTACGAACCTCACAACAGTTGCCGTTCAGGTGCGGCAGGCGGCACAGCGCGAGGCGCGCAAGCGTGGGGTCGAACTGGTGGAAACATCTGCCGCAAGCATCGACCTGGCGACTTTGTCAGAAATGTCCCTGCGGCGCGGGTTGAGTATAGGCGGCATTCAATCGTCGCGCGCCACCTCTATTGCGGGATGGAATAATACGTCGAACGTCTATGCCGCAAAATGTTATGATATGTCGGTTATGGGAACTTTCGCCCACGCCTGGGTTATGCTGCATGACACCGAAGAAGAAGCGTTCGACAATTGGGCAAAAGTTTTTCCCGGCGCGACGGTTTTTCTTGCCGATACCTATGACACGGTCGAAGGCGTTAAAACAGCCATTCGTATTTGTAAGAAATATGATCTGGATTTGAAGGCGATCCGCCTCGATTCAGGCAATATGGAAGATCTCTCCGAAAAAGCGCGGGTTCTTTTGGACGAGGCCGGGTATAAAAAAGCCGCTATTCTTGCTACCGATAATATCAACAGAAAGACGGCGGGGACTATTTATAAAAGCGCCCGCTCCGAAGTCACCGGCATGGGCATTGGGTCGGAGGTGGCTGTTAATCGCATCGATCCGCTGCTCGGCTTTGTGCAAAAACTGGCGGCGCGGTTTAGCGACCGTTCGACCGGAAAAGACGGGCTGATCCGTGAATTTATCAAATTGTCCGAATCTATGGAAAAAACGACATGGCCGGGTGAGCTTGAGACTTTGCGTTTCATCGGGCGCAATGGGTTCTGGGCGGGGGATATGCTCGCGCCCAAAAATCTGGATGTTAATGGAGATCGGCTCTCGCGCATTATTCATTCCACCAATATGCGGACGGGGCAGGGGATGCCGTTCCCCGAAGGGGCAAAATTCAAGAAATTGCTGCAGCCCTGGATGCGTAACGGCAAGATGACGCAATTGCCTTATAAACAGAAAGACCCTGCCGCCATTCTGAATGCCGCAAGGGAAACGCGCAGTCAGGCAATGGCGCGTCTGGAGCCGGTTCATTTGTTGTTGCCGCCCGCTATGCCGACCCGTTACGATGTTTTCGTTGCGCGCGATCTGGTCGAAAAGCAACGGCACAGCACCGACGCTATAAGATCGCAAAAAGACCTGGAACGGCAAATCGCGCGCCTTGATTGCGCTTAACTGAACGGAGACCGCCTATGACCGCCCACAACATCGTTTTTCTTATCGACATTCAGAACGGTTTTGCCAAGGACGGTTTGACGCTGGCTCAGGGAGGCAGCCTTTATGTTCCTGGTGGCGAAAAGGTTGGCGCATCTGCGGCAGATATGATCCGCAATCTGCACGGTTCAACGGTTATTCTTAGCCAGGATTTTCACCCGGCCAATCATATCAGCTTTGCGTCCAATCATCCGGGGCATGCGCCCTTCTCGAACGTCAACCTCAAGCGCGGCAGCGATGGGCGTTATCAGCTTGCCGCAAACGCATCGGCTGACTCTATCCCGCAGACTTTGTGGCTCAATCACTGCGTTCAGGGAACGACGAGCGCTTTATTTGTTGACGACATTATGGCTGTGTTGCCGCCGTCGCTGTGCGCGAAGGTTTTTGCCCATAACGCATGCCCTGTTATGGGGGATATAGATAAGAATAACGGGAATAAGTTCTGGGTCGTTCATAAAGGAACAAAGTCAGATATCGACAGTTATGGGATCGCTACCGAGAATGATCGTGTGACGAAAACTTTTGCGCCACTATTGTTTACGCATATTGCCGCTGAATTGAAGCAGAGAGGCGTAAACGAGGCCAATATTTACATCGGCGGCCTTGCCACCAATTTCTGCGTCGAATATTCGCATAATGATATTCACAAATATCTTGTTCCTAAACTTCAGGGATGCGGCATTAAGGCGAATGTCTCTCTCCTGACCGATATAAGTGCGGGTATTCCGATTGCCGTCCCCGATGGTTCGTGGCCCGATCTGGCCTCTGCGTCCAAGAGAATGGGGGCGTTTGGCACAATGGAAACGACGACGAAGGATGTTATTCGTTCGGTGTTGGCGAGGCCTGCGGCAAAGGCTCCGCTTCCTCAAGCAAAACCATAAGGGCCCGTATGTCAGACGCATCGCTTAAGCGCATCAAGATCGCATCCGTTAGCCTCAGCCAGACGGTCTATGATTACGCCACCAATGTCCCCAATTTGCAAAAAGCGATCGATTTGGCCGCCGCCGATAAGGCTGATATTCTTGCGACCGAAGAATTGTCTCTCGTCGGTTATCCGGCGGACGATTATCATCAGTGGAACAAAAACAACGACGTCGTTTGGAGCTATTTGAATTTTGTCGCCCGCTATGCCCAGCAGCAGAATCCCAATCTGGTTTTGACCGTCGGCGTGCCGTGGCATTATGCGGATAAAAGCAAACCGGCGGCCGATCCGGAATATAACATCAATAATCGTCCTTTTAACGTGCAGGCTATCATTACCGACGGGCGCGTTGTCGCGATGTCGGCGAAATCCATTCTGGCCGACGGGGCAGCCGAATATGAGTCACGCCAGTTCGTTCACTGGCTTTTGTCGAAAGGCACGATCATGATCTCTTTGCCCGACGGCACGAGCATCCCTTTTGGCAAACCAGTTGTTTTTCTTGGCGATAAGCGAGGATATATCAGCCTCGCCAACGAAATTTGCGCGGAAGGCTGGCCGGGTATTCACGACGATCTCAGCATCAATCAACGCGAACAGGCGGAAGCAAGACACATAGCTGCTTTGGCAAAAGATAACGATCTGTCCGTCGTGTTGAACCCCAGTGCCAGCAAGCCCCAGCCTGCAATCAATAAAGAGAAAATTCGCAGCGAAGGTTTGTGCAAAACCGGATCGCAATATTGTGGCGTTTATGTTTATACGAACTATCTCGGCTCGGCCTCGGGCACCTATGCCGCCGAGGGCAGCCAGATTTATGCGCAAAACGGCCAGATCATTCATCACGGCCAACGCTATTCGTTCAAAGATATTTCCTATAGCAGCATCGCTGTCGATGTACCCGTGGCTGTGCGTGGAAAGCCGGATGCAACCCTCGCGCATGATTTTGTCAATCACATCGCGGGACAAACCAAAGGGATCGAGGCCGCGTTCGACCAAACATTTGCCAAGGCCGGGATAAGCGATGCCCAGCTTGCTTATGAAGAGTATATGCGTTCGATCACCTTGTGGCTGCGCGATTACATGGCTAAACCCAATCACCCGTCGCAAGGTTATGTCGTGTCGCTGTCGGGCGGCAAGGATTCGGCCTATGGCGCGGTTGCCGTATCGACGATGGTCGAGCTGGATGTTAAGGAAAACGGCATTGAAGGATTTTTTAAACGTTTCCATAAATTGAAATGCAAAGCCGATGTTTTGAAGACATACGGCTTATCCGGTGAACGGACCGCGATCAACGAGATCAAGAAAAACATCCTCACCTGCGTTTATCTGCCGACCGAGAACAGCTCGGCGCACACACTTAACGCGGCGCGGTTCCTGATCGAAGGGGGCCCCTTGCCAGATGGCACAAAAGTCGAAGGTATTGGCGGAAAATTTTACATTGCACCCGTTCAGGCCTTGCTGGATGAGGCGACGGTTTCCTTCACCGGCCTCGATCTCGATAAGGCGGTGAAGGAAAATCTGTCCGCTATCCTGAAAAATAAGTATGCGAGGTTTACTCCGGAAGAAAGGTTTGTGTTGGCGCGAGCAAAAACGATGAAGTTGATCCGGAGTTATATCAACGCTACATCTGCCACTCTTCCTAGACTGCCCGATTACATAACACGTAATTGCATTAATCCTTTGCCGACCTGGGCCAATCCCGCAGACGACGGAATATTACAGAATCTTCAGCCGCGCGTGCGATTGCCAATCCCGTGGGCGATTGCCAATCAGGAAGGCAAAATAGCGCTGGTCACATCCAATGAATCCGAAGCCGTACACAGCTATACGACGGCAGGGGGCGATATGCATATGGGGGGCACTAATCCCATTGGCGGCGTGCCCAAGGACACCATAACGCGCACGCTGGCCTATCTGGAATCTAAGGGGCTGATTGGGTTCGAGCCTATTCGTTCGCTCTATTGGGTCAACCACGAAAAACCTTCGGCGGAATTGCGCAAAACGGTTGAAGGTGCCGCTGAGCAGACGGATGAAAACGATCTTGGTTTTACCTATGAACAATCGAAATTCATTGAGGAAAGGCTGATCGTTCTCCGCAATACGCCTTCGGAAGTGCTGTCGGAAATGCGTGCGAACAGCATTTTCCCAGATCTTTCCGCATCGCGCGACATTCTGATTGGTTTTTCCAAACGCTGGGAATCCGGGCAGTTTAAGCGGATTATGGCACCGCTGGCGCCGCATGTCGGCAGCAATGTCGATCCGCATAAGGCCGTCAGAACGACGGTGCTCGGTGATCATTTCCGTACCGGATGTGCGCGCATGACGCTTGAAGTCGTCGCGGAAAATGCCGGGGGCGCCGACGCCTTTGAGCGCAAGTTCGGATTGACGTTGGCAGATGCTCAATTCGTTGCCGGTGTGAACAGAAATTTTAAATCAGCACTTATTGCCTGGCCGCTGGATAAAATTATGGATCAAAATAATTGGGCTGAATTTAAAGTGGTTAACGCGAAATTTTTATCTGTGCTTGCCCCTTCCGTACCCTTGCCGCGCCCAAACAATGCGCCAGTTGCCCCTGCGCCCAATAGCTAGCCGAAAACGTATAGCTATTTTATTATTTCCAAGCGCATCGTCCTTTTCACCGTTAATTTCGTGGAAGATACATCATCATGCGCTTGAAACAGATCGAACCCTCTAATCTGACGCCCGAACAAAAACCCCTCTACAACGATATGAAAAGCGGGATTGAAACCACATTCAAAGGTTTCAAGGCGATGCGCGAGGATGGAGCCTTGATCGGGCCGTGGAATCCCTGGCTGCGTTTCCCCAAAATTGGCGGCCCGATGTGGGATCTGGTCAAAGCGCTTTCCATGTCACCGACCTTGCCGAAGCCCGTGCGGGAAATCGCTATTCTTGTCACTGGCACGCATTTTCATTCAGGCTATGAACTCTATGCACATGTGCTGGTGGCGGAATTAAGGGGGCTGGATGACGATACAATTGCTACCGTCGTCGCGGGGCAGCGGCCCGGTAATCTGAAAGACGATGAGGCTTGCGCCTATGACGTCGCCTCGTCGTTGGTTCGGGGCGGCACACTGCCCGAGCTTGTTTACAAAAAAGCGGTTGCAAGTTTTGGCGAGGAGGGGGCCGCAGAGCTTATCTATCTGGTAGGGCTCTATTGCATGGTTTCCTTGACCCTAAACGGTTTTGATGTTCCAACGCCCCAACAGGCGTGTGAATAAGGTGGGGCGTGTCGTGGCGCAAAAGAGAACGACGCCCCACAACTCCCGGAAGCCTTGAGGTCGCAGGAAACCCCTAAAAATATGAAGTTAATCATAAAAGTGCGAGAAAATGGCCCTGCAACCAATATCGGCCTTGATTTAGATCCAAACCTCGTCTAACAGTTGCCCCCTCGCGGCCCTATAAATCTTGACGGCAATCAACCGCCCCAAGACAGACGTCCCCTTCGTCTAGAGGCCTAGGACATTACCCTTTCACGGTAGTAACACGGGTTCGAATCCCGTAGGGGACGCCAATTTATTTCAATTTATCTTTATATTTCAAATACTTATATGATATATATAAATCTCTACCCATAACTCTACCCATAAACTATCTTCTGTCGTCCTGATATCCCAGACTATGCCACGGCACAAACTTAGGCTTTTTGCTCCGCCCGCCCCCCCTGTTCCTTGATCACTTTTTCAAGGACATCCCTTTGCTCTTTGACAGCAATACCGGTCAGCCGCGGAACAGCCACGCGATTAAGAAAGTCAGACACATCATAATCCATAACAATCCCGCCAAACTGGTCATTTTCCAAAGCTGCGGCAAGAATACGCTCGACCTCTTTCAATGAAAAGTACGAAAATGCTTCCAGCTTGCCGATCAGTTGGTGGACGCTGAAAAAAGACCCAGCCGAACTCAAATCCTCTATGAGAGCGTCTTTCGCTTTGTCAAAAGAAAAGGCAACGCCATCAAAGTGTTCCTTCAAGAAGGCCGATAGCGTTCGGTAAACAAAAAGCGATGATTTTTTATTCTTGCTCCACTCCTCTTCAAGGAACGGGTGAACTGCGTCTTCGTTCAGGATTGAATAAAAATCTCCATCCTCGCTGATCACATGCAAGTCACTCCCTTTAGGGACAGATTCAAGAAGCGTTAGCCAATTTATGGCATCACCAATTGAGCGGTTCTTGCCTGGCGGGTTCCCGATCTTGATCCTCATGCTAGACAGCGCAAATATTTCGGGTGTTGTTTCCAGAATCTCAGAGCGTGAAAATATTTCTTTAATTAGACGGTCCGCAAGTAAGCACCTGTCAGTTATATCCTTGTCCACCTTGACTTTAATTTCTTTTACAAGATTCTGAAGTTGGGAGCTTAGTTTTTTAATTTTCTGATATTCTTCATACCCCTTCATAAAGGATGGGAGTTGGGGAGAATACCTGACTTCATTAAATCGCTTCAACGCATCCATAATTTTGGACTCACGATTGCGGCGGAACTCATCACAAACCTGTTGTGTAAGATAGACTTTTGCCGCTCCATGCTCATGTGAGGCGAACACATCGTTTAATGCGTCCAACTCATCTTTCGAGAAGTGAAAGAAATTTAGCAGAATATTAGTGTCGATAAAGACGTGCATGTTTGTGCGGTGTTTCAAACTTGCATCATCTTTAGATGAAGGCACTGATTTCTTATTGGCTGGCTCGCTCATTCACTCTTCCTCTATTACCTGCCCCTGCCAGCTTACCCACCAAACTCTCAGCCTTGAGCTGGATTTGATGGATGTCCAGATTGATCGTGACGATGTCGTTATACACTTCCGTCACAAGCTGGGACATTTGTTCGGCGTTTAGATTTACGTTCTGGCTGTCACAGGCATTGTATATCGCCG
>JBAVWC010000017.1:0-2472 GCA_049697595.1 Alphaproteobacteria bacterium | reverse complement strand
CCCTGTCTCTGTGTGACAACGTCACACAGAGATTACGCAGGGAGCTTCGCCCCCATGCACCCCGAAAGGTTTTCATCATGTCCCATGACAAAGAACCTCAATCATCTGCCACGGCTTTTATCAGTATTCGCATTAACGCATATCTGAAGAAACTCATCGAGGAGGCAGCGGAACGAGAAGGGCTGCAAGTCGCCAGTTTTATCATCATGGTTCTTGTCCGAGCGCATATTCTGCCAAGCAGTTGCATGAAGATAATCAAGCGCCGCCCTGTGCCATTCTTCACTGAACTTCATCAGCTGATGGGAACAATCAACAAGGTTGGCGGCAACTGCAAACAAATGGCTGATGCCTTACCGCATACGGCTGGCTTGAGGTCAACCCATGCCTGCATCAATCGCGCTGCCGAAGCCGTAACCGATGCGCTGCAAGGCAAACCGATACCAGCCAAGATCAACCTTTCTAAGTTTGAGGGGGAACTGACCGACGAAGGCTATGCCTTTAACGATATTGTCCGCAGCGTCAATATGGGCAAACCACAATTATCCGGTCTTCGCACCATCCTTGCCAGTATTTCTGACACAACTGACGCTATCACTATGGCTTTGACCAGCGAGCCTCTTGCCCAAGACAACGATGAGCCGAAACTGGCAACGGACGAAATCCGCGCCACCATGAAGAAATCCGCAAAAGCTTATACCAAACGGCAAAAAGGCGATGCCTGATGTGGATTCAGGGGCGACGGCGGGGCGGGGCGAATGACCTGTCCAAGCATTTGCAGAAAACCGATGAAAATGAATCCGTTGAGGTTCTTGAACTGAATGGCTTTTCGTTCGAGGCTTTGACGGGCAAGAGTCTCGAAAAGGCTATCAAGCAGATGGAGGCCATCGGTTACGGCAAGGGAGATAAACGTAACCTGTACCATGCCATTGTCGCCCCGGCCTACGGCTGCACCCTGAATGCCGCAGAGCGGAAATTTATGGTCGATTATTATGCCGAGCATATGGGCTTCAAGGAACATCAACGCGCCGTGGTCGAGCATTGGAAACACGGCAAGCAACATTTCCACCTCGTTTTCAATATCATCCACCCCATTACCGGCAAAACCCATGAGCTGAAATGGACAAAGCTCAAGGAATGGAAAATATCGCGCGGATTGGAAGAAATCTTCGGTCATCCCACACCGACCCCTAAGGGCAAACCGGCGCGGACATGGGAAATGCAGCGCGGCAATCGTACCGGCATCGACCCGCGTAAAATGCGGAAAGAAGTCACCGCTATCTTTAAGGCCAGCAAAACGACACAGGAATTTGTAAAGGCATTGGATAAGGCCGGATACACCCTGACACTTGGCGACCGCAATCAACTGGTTCTGGTCGATAAAAACGGCGACACCCACGGGCTAATGCGGCGTATCGAAGGCAAGACGTTGGCGGATTTGCGCCAGAAGTTCACTGGCATAGAAAAGATGCAATTCCAGCCTCATGCCGAGTTGGTCGAAACGCGGAAGCCAGCTAAAGGCCAGAACCCAACGGCACAACGCGAACAGATAGACGCGCTTCATGTGCGTGACGATGTTCAGAAATCCTATCGCACCAGTAAGACAGGCGCGGAGTTCTTTGCTGCCCTTAACAGGAAAGAATACTCGCTTGGACGCGGCTTGAAGGGTTTTGCCGTTATCGACAAGAACGGCGGGCGGCATGACATCGACCAGCTATTGGGCAATGCCGCAGCGAAAGGGGTGGACAAGAAATTCCCCGACCTCGCTGCCATCCGTCCACGCCCCGTATCAGAACTTATCCGGCGTATGAAGGCAAGAAAACCAAAGGATGGGAAGAAATCATTTGCGCGTGGCGGCAAGGGAAAGAGTGGCAGATCGTCGGTTGCTGGACAGTTCGCATCCGCAAGTCGTGCGCTGACTGTTTTGCCGGTAAACAAGGGCAAGTCGCAATCTCCCGCGCCGAAATCGTCGGATAGTCGGCAGCAATCCAAGCCGATACGCCACACAAAGAGCACAAAGGGAGAGAAGTTTGCCCCACGTCCTGAAATGCCGGAAGTGGAAACAGATTCAGGTCGTGCCGAAATGGCTTATCAGGAAGAATTCAATAAATGGAATGGGCTTATCGAGGAAGTAGCTTCCGCTCCTGGCCTCACAAAGGAACAACGTCAATCTGCCGTTGCCGGGTTGCGCGTGAGGCAACAAGCGGCGGCGCAGGGGGCGCGTAGGCGAGTCCTTGACGAAGAAAAGGGCATTGCCAAGGCGGTGCGTCGAGCCAAGAAAAATCTTCTCGGTGCGCCGGATCGTAAGATGTGAGCGAAGGTTCCGGCGTTGTTCAAAATTGGTGATGCGATAAGCCATTTGCAGATGTTCTCAAACCTCTGAAACAGACCATCTGTCTGCCTTCAATACTCATATCGACGACAAGCCCCACAAGATTCAAGCGACAGAATTACAGACCGTAAGGTCGGTAATGC
>JBAVWC010000016.1:0-7242 GCA_049697595.1 Alphaproteobacteria bacterium | reverse complement strand
GGAATGGCTTTTTTCAAATCAAGGCCTGAGAGATCAGCCCTCGGCCTGCTTCGACATCCTCTTGCGCATGTTCGGATCGAGGTAGCGTTTGCGCAGGCGGATATTCTTGGGCGTGACTTCGACCAGTTCGTCGTCGGCGATATAGGCCAGAGCTTTTTCAAGCGGCATAATCATCGGCGGCGTCAGGCGAACGGCTTCGTCCTTTGAGGTCGTGCGCATGTTGGTGAGCTGTTTGCCCGTCAGCACATTGACATCCAGATCGTTGCTCTTGGAATGTTCGCCGATAATCATGCCTTCATACACTTTGGTACCGGGCACGAGCAGCATCGGGCCGCGATCTTCCAATTTCCACATCGCATAGGCAACCGCTTCGCCAGCACCATTGGAAATCAGCACGCCCGTGCGACGCGAGGCAATCGGCCCCTTGTACGGCGCATAGCCGTGAAACAGGCGGTTCATTAGGCCTGTGCCGCGCGTGTCGCTGAGGAATTCGCTGAAATAGCCGATCAGGCCGCGCGACGGTGCGATGAAGTTCAAGCGCATCTTGCCGCCACCGCTTGGGCGCATATCGACCAGTTCCGCCTTGCGTTCCGACATTTTGTTGACGACGGTGCCGGAGTAAGGTTCATCGACGTCGATCACGACTTCTTCCATCGGTTCCTGGCGCTGGCCATCTACCGTTTGGAACAAAACGCGCGGACGGCTGACGGAAAGTTCGAAACCTTCGCGGCGCATCGTTTCGATCAGGATGCCCAATTGCAATTCGCCGCGACCGGCGACTTCAAAGGCGTCCTTGTCTTGCGATTCCGTGATGCGAACCGCGACGTTACATTCCATTTCGCGCATCAGACGGTCATGAATGACGCGGCTGGTGACTTTGTCGCCTTCGGTGCCCGCCAGCGGCGAGTCGTTGACGGCAAAAGTCATCGCAATCGTCGGCGGATCGATAGGGCGCGCGATAATTGGCGTGGTTACGGCGATGTCGCACAAAGTATCGGCAACGGTTGTCTTGCTGAGCCCGGCGATAGCGACGATGTCACCCGCCAATGCTTCTTCGAGCGAAACGCGTTCCAAGCCACGGAAGGCGAGGATCTTCGTCACGCGGCCTTGTTCGACCAACTGGCCGTCGCGCGTCATGCCCTTGAGCGGCATATTGACCTTGACCGTACCGCTTTGAATGCGTCCGGTCAGCAAACGACCCAGATAGGGGTTGGCTTCCAGAATTGTCGCCAGCATCGTGAAGGGAGCCGTCGCGTCGACCTTAGGCGCTCCGACATGGCTCATGATGAGGTCGAACAAAGGCGCCAGATCCTTGGGCTCGTCGCCCATCTTCTCGACCGCCCAGCCGTTGCGGCCCGAGGCGAAAAGCGTGGGGAAATCAAGCTGTTCTTCGCTTGCATCCAGCGCCGCGAAAAGATCGAAAATTTCGTCATGCACCTGATGCGCGCGCGCGTCGGAGCGGTCGATCTTGTTAATCACGACCATAGGGCGCAGGCCGATTGACAAGGCCTTGGACAAAACGAATTTGGTTTGCGGCAACGGCCCTTCGGCAGAGTCGACCAGCAAAACGACGCCGTCGACCATCGACAAAATACGTTCGACTTCGCCGCCGAAATCGGCGTGTCCGGGCGTATCGACGATATTGATGCGAATTTCTTCGCCATCCGCGTCGTGGCGCATGATCGAGGTGCATTTGGCAAGAATGGTAATACCGCGTTCGCGTTCCAGCTCGTTGCTGTCCATCGCGCATTCCGCGACTTGCTGGTTCTCGCGGAAAGTGCCGGATTGCTTGAGCATTTGGTCGACCAGCGTAGTTTTACCGTGGTCAACGTGGGCGATAATGGCAATGTTACGAAGCTTCATTTTTTCACTACTTTATGTTTATGCGTTCCCTGAGGCCGCACAGTTACGGGTTGGTAATACTTTCGTCAACCTTTATCGAAGAAATCAGCCCATATAACCGTGAATACCGCTCAAAATCGCCCATCCGGCGAGTATCGCCAGAACAATTGCCGTGACGTGGTTAACCGTTACGATGCGGCTTTCGGTGAAATGGTGGCGCATCAAGGACACCCCCCCCGATAGTAAACACCACCATAAAACCGAGCCGCTAAATATTCCCGCCACCAGAACATCGGCCTCCAACCCTTCGGTAATGCCGCCGAAAGTCGCCACAACCGCCAATGTTCCAAATAAAGTCAAGGGGTTGATCATCGTAATCACAAACCCGCTGACGGCCGCGCGCAGCGTTCCCATCAGGGTTTCTTCGCGCGGCATATTCAAAAGTTTGGTGATTATTTCCTTTGGGTGCGGCGGCCTAGGGGGATTGCGCCATGTATGCCACGCACCGAATAAGACAATGGCTCCGCCCAAAATGTGGAGCGAGGCCTCATAGCGATGGATGAATGCGAGAATGGCGCTAACGCCTAAAACGGCAATCGCGCCAAAGATTGTATCGGCGCAGGCCGCGCCCAACCCCGTGGCCAACCCGATCACCATTCCTTTTTGCAGGCTGCGCCGAATGCACAACAGCCCCACGGGACCGATAGGCGCCGCGATAGCCAACCCCAGCACGATGCCGCGATAGAAAACGCTGATTTCTTCTAACAAGCCGTTCTCCGTAACTTTGACAGTGTTCTTATGGCAAAGCGTGGAGGTTTAAGCAATATGGGGGCTATTACTGGCGGGAATACACGCCCTAGTATTTCAAGGCATTGGAAGAAGGCACCGGCTTCTTGCCGGAGACGGGCCGCAGTGCCTTTTCGCTTTCGCTGCGTAGATCGATGCTGCCGCTCGCGCCAATACGGCTCGCACCCGCTTGGTAAAGCGCAATGACCTGCTTGCGGTCTCGCACACGCCACGATGCTTTAACACCCATCGGCACGACATTGCCCTCATCGTCGAGGGTCGTGTCGCCGACGGCGCGGCGCATCAGCGCGACATCATAAGGGTTCGCGCCTTTTTGCGCCTCGGTCAATCCGGGACGCATCAGATCGTCTTGCGCAAAGCCCGTCGCCGTCTTGACGAATCTGGCCCCCGCCATCTTGGCGATCATGCAAGCTTCGACTTTTTGCGCATCGGTGAGATAGGAGGTTTCCAGAATGACCTTGACCGGAATCTTGTGCGCCCGACAGACGATTCCAGAGATGTAATCATAATGGGCAACATAATCGGGTTTGCCGTCTTTAAAATTCTGCGGCAGCACCATATCGATTTCCTTCGCGCCCCTCTGAATAGCAGCGATTTCCGGCATTTGCGTGATAAAACACTGATACAGATCGGCTTTCGCAACAGACGGAAAACCAACAACGGCAATAGGTGCCGGACGCCCGCCAGTGACAGCCCAAACCGTAGCGACATGTTGCGGGTACACGCACACCGTCGCCGCGTTTTCTTTCACCGCGCGCACGGCGATAGCTTCGACCTCGCGAAAAGAGGCGTTTTTATCCAACAGCGTAAGATCGACACCGCGCATCAAGCCTTGCGTCGTACTGGTATCAATGCCTTGCGGAACGCCTATCGTTCCAAACGCCGCCTTAACGCCGATTGTATGTTCGATGCGAGGATTATCGAATCCGCCGAACAAGGCGAACAAGTCCGGATTGGCGGCAACGAGGTCGCGGAATTTGCGACGGGTTTCGATGATCAGATCGTCAATAGATTTGATGTCGATAGTGTCGCTCATACAAATTGCCCATCGTTAGAGTCCAAAGATTTTATGCCGCTGGCAACACCAATCCACTAGCTTTCAATTGTTCCGCAAGCTGGGCCTTTAAACGATTAAGCCCGTCTTCGGTTTGCGCTTCGGCGCGGGCGACGAGAACCGCTTGCGTATTCGACGCGCGCAACAACCACCAGCCGTCTGCCGTCAGCACGCGCACGCCGTCCGTATCGTTGACCGTGGCGCGCATATTTTTCAGGCGCGCCTTGACTTCGTCCACCACCGCGAATTTGCGTACATCGTCCACAGGGAAACGCAATTCCGGCGTATTGATCATTTGCGGTAGGGAATCGCGCCATTCGGCCAAAGATTTACCCGACTCGCTGAGCAGCGAGACGAGACGCACGGCAGAATAAATCGCATCGTCGAAGCCGTAATATTTGTCGGCGAAGAAAATATGGCCGCTCATTTCGCCCGCCAGCGGAGAATTGGTTTCCGCCATTTTGACTTTGATCAACGAGTGCCCGGTTTTTCCCATCACCGGCTTGCCGCCCAATTCGGCGATTTTGTCGAACAAAGATTGCGAAGCTTTGACATCGGCGATAATCGTGGCACCCGGATGCGTCTTGAGAACTTCGCTGGCATAGATCGCCAGCAATTGATCGCCCGCGACGATACGCCCACGCCCATCGACCGCGCCGATACGGTCGGCGTCACCGTCAAAGGCGATGCCGAGATCGGCATTGCAATCCGCAACCGCTTTTTGCAGATCGATCAGATTATGCGGATCGGTCGGATCGGGATGGTGCGCGGGAAAACGTCCGTCGATATCGGCGAAAAGCAAGGTGTGCGTGCCGGGAAGTTTTTCCGTCAGCATTGTCACGATCTCGCCCGCCGCGCCGTTGCCGCAATCCCAAACAACGCTGAGCGGCTGCGGGCCCTGATAATCATGCAGCAAACGCGCAACGTAAGTTTCGCGGATATCGCTGGTGGAGACAGAGCCCGCGCCGGAAACATAGTCGCCCGCCGCCGCCATTTCGGCCAATTTCTTGATCGCTTCGCCATAAACGGGCCCGCCGCCGGGCAGATTTTTGGCCAGCAGCATTTTGAAGCCGTTCTGGTCGGACGGATTGTGCGAGCCCGTTACCATAATGCCGGCATCCGCTTTGGTATGCGCCGCCGCGAAATAAAGCATCGGCGTGGGGCCGAGCCCGATACGTTCGACCACCGCGCCCGTAAACAGCAAACCTTCGATCAGCGCTTCTTCAAAGGCTGGCGAATGGGTGCGGCCGTCATAGCCGACGACGATCCGTTTGCCGCCCGCCCGCGCCACCATTGTGCCGAACGCCTTGCCGAGGGCCAGCGCGTCTTCCGTGTGCAGGGTTTGGCCGACGATGCCGCGAATGTCATACTCGCGAATGATTGTGGGATTGAAGCGGTGGGGCATGGGGTGAGCCTTTGTTATGCTTAATGATTATTTCGCACAAAATGTAGCGTGCTATTGTCAAAACATTAAGTGGAAAATGTGGTTTTTTCATATTTCACGCGCTTTATATTTTTCTTCCCGGCAAAAATACTGTAAGAACTCCTTTATGAGCGCACATTTCGCCACACTCCCGGCTTTGCGCGGTGAAGGCAATCTCTCCGTCTATTTGCGCGAGATTCGCAAATTCCCGCTGCTGGACCCCGATGAAGAATTCATGCTCGCCAAATCGTGGAAAGAGCATGACGACCTGCAAGCTGCGCACAAGCTTGTCACCAGCCATTTGCGCCTCGTCGCCAAAATCGCGATGGGCTATCGCGGCTATGGATTGCCGCTGTCCGATCTGATCGCCGAGGGCAATATCGGCATGATGCAGGCGGTCAAGCGTTTCGATCCCGACCGGGGGTTTCGCCTTTCGACCTATGCGATGTGGTGGATACGCGCCGCCATACAGGAGTATATTTTGCATTCCTGGTCGCTGGTCAAAATCGGCACCACGGCGGCGCAGAAAAAACTGTTTTTCAATTTGCGCCGCCTGAAGGGCGAAATGAAAGCGATCGACGAAGGCGATTTGTCTTTGGAGCAGGTGCAGGAAATCGCCACACGATTGGAAGTGCCGGAAGAAGAAGTCGTCAACATGAACCGCCGCCTGACCGGCGGCGACCAGTCATTGAACGCGCAAGTCAGCAAGGACGGCGAAGGCGGCGATGAATGGCAGGACTGGCTGGTCGATTCCGCCGAACCCGCCGATGTGAAATTAGGCGCCGACGAAGAATTGAGCAACCGCCAGCGTCTTCTGGCGCAGGCAATGGAAGGCCTGACTCCGCGCGAACGCGACATTATCGTCGCGCGCCGCCTGAGCGAAAAACCGGAAACACTCGAAGATTTGTCGCAACGCCTGCATGTCAGCCGCGAACGTATCCGCCAGATCGAAGTGCGCGCCTTTGAAAAATTGCAGCAGAACATGAAAATCGCCGCCGAGCGCGAAGGATTGCTGCAATAACGCCTTAAGGTGCAAAACATAAATGGAAAAAGATCGGCTCACAGCTTTTAGCGACGGCGTTATCGCGGTCATTATCACGATTATGGTGCTGAATCTGCAAATCCCGCACACGACGGATTGGTCGTCGTTGCAGGAAGTCATCCCGGGATTTCTGAGCTATGTGCTGAGCTTTATCTACATCGCGATCTACTGGAACAATCATCATCACTTGCTGCAGACCGTGCATCGCGTTAACGGCACCCTTCTGTGGGCGAATATGCATTTGCTGTTTTGGCTGTCGCTGGTTCCCTGGGCGACGGCCTGGGCGCAAGCGGGCCATATCGCCACAGCACCGACCGCCTTTTTTGGCATCGTGCTTTTTCTCTCGGCAATGGCTTATTTTATTCTGCAGAAAATAATCATCTGCTCGCAGGGCCATGAATCGATTTTGCAAAAAGCCTTGGGCAGCGACATCAAAGGGAAAGCATCGTTGCTGCTTTATGCCATAGCCGTCCTGCTGGCCTTCAAAACGCCCGATCTGTCTTATTGGATCTATGCTTTGGTCGCGGCATTATGGTTAGTGCCGGATCAACGCATCGAAAGAACGATCACCGGACAAACTTTGCATTGAGGCCCTGTTTTATTATGATTTTTTCAGGATACCTTCATGAAACTATTGTTACGTTGGATTCCGCTTGTTTTGAAGATATTTGGCATGGTAACAACCCCTCTATAGTTTCAACTTATTTTGGAGGATATAATGGCAAATGAATATACTGTAAGGCACATGGCGACAAGTTTTATGGTGGCCGCCGCTCTGACTGTCGTCGCTGCGCCCCTGTTTTTCGGCGCAGTCGCTGGGCTTACTGAGTTAGCGAAGGCACATCCTTACAAGGCGTATCCTCAGGGAGACGGCGACACCGTCATTGATATGGCTAAAGTGTTTCCCTTGCTAAGTGATGGCAGCGCGGCACCAGCTAACCCCGCCAAGTCTGCGGACACCATTGTCCAGCCGTCACGGTCTAGCTATGCGATTATCGATGGCAAGAAATTTGTCTGCGCTACCAATGCAGACGGCACAGGGGCCAAGGTTTGTCTGCTGGCACCGTCTCCCGG
>JBAVWC010000015.1:0-3802 GCA_049697595.1 Alphaproteobacteria bacterium | reverse complement strand
GGATATGGCAACAGCCATAAAAAATGCCGCAGCGACGGCAATCGCTGCGGCATGGGTTCGAACGAATGGCTGGTTTTTACATCGAGCCGCTCTGCTTATGGTCTTTCACTTCGCTGAATTCGGCATCGACGACGCCGGGTTCGGCTGCTGCTGCTTCCGGAGCCGCACCTGCCGCAGCGCCTTCTTGCTGCGACTTGTAAAGCTGCTCGCCGAGTTTCATCGACAGTTGCGTCAGCGCATCGGTGCTCGCCTTGATCCGCGCCGCATCGCCGCTATCGAGAAGCCCCTTAAGGTCAGAGATCGCGCTTTCGATAGAAGCCCTGTCGGACGAGGCAACCTTGTCGCCCAAATCCTTGAGCGTCTTTTCGGTTTGGTGGATCAAGCCGTCGGCCTGATTGCGCGCATCGACCGCCTCGCGGCGTTTCTTGTCTTCGGCGGCGTTGGCTTCGGCTTCCTTCACCATTTTCTGAATGTCGGCGTCGCTCAATCCGCCCGAGGCTTGGATGCGGATCTGCTGTTCCTTGTTCGTGGCTTTGTCCTTGGCCGTGACGCTGACGATGCCGTTGGCGTCGATGTCGAAGGTCACTTCGATCTGCGGCACGCCGCGTGGCGCGGCTGGAATACCGACGAGATCAAACTGGCCCAGTATCTTGTTATCGGCGGCCATTTCGCGTTCGCCTTGGAACACGCGGATCGTCACCGCGTTCTGGCTGTCTTCGGCGGTCGAAAACACCTGGCTCTTCTTGGTCGGAATGGTCGTGTTGCGGTCGATCAGGCGCGTGAACACGCCGCCCAGTGTTTCGATGCCGAGCGACAAAGGCGTGACGTCGAGCAACAACACATCCTTGACGTCGCCCTTCAGCACGCCGCCTTGAATAGCGGCGCCGACGGCGACCACTTCGTCGGGATTAACCCCGCGATGCGGATCGCGGCCAAAGAATTCCTTCACGACTTCGATGATCTTGGGCATGCGGGTCATGCCGCCGACCAGAATGACTTCGTCGATTTCCGAAGCCTTGATGCCCGCGTCCTTCAATGCCTGACGGCACGGATCGATCGTCTTTTGCACCAGCTCATCGACCAGCGATTCCAGTTTGGCGCGGGTCAGCTTGACCGACAAATGCTTCGGCCCGGCTTGATCGGCGGTGATGAAGGGCAGATTGACTTCGGTCTGCATCGAGGAAGATAATTCGATCTTGGCCTTTTCCGCGGCTTCCTTCAAACGCTGTAAAGCCAGCTTGTCGGCGCGCAGGTCGATTGCCTGTTCTTTCTTAAATTCGTCGCACAGGAAATCCATAATGCGGCTGTCGAAATCTTCGCCGCCGAGGAACGTGTCGCCATTGGTCGATTTGACTTCAAACACGCCGTCGCCGATTTCCAGAACGGAAACGTCGAACGTGCCGCCGCCGAGATCGTAGATCGCCACGGTGCCGGATTTCTTCTTTTCCATGCCGTAGGCGAGCGCGGCTGCCGTTGGTTCGTTGATGATGCGCAGGACTTCAAGCCCGGCGATCTTGCCCGCGTCCTTAGTCGCCTGACGCTGGCTGTCGTTGAAATAGGCGGGAACGGTGATGACGGCCTGGGTGACTTTTTCGCCCAGATAAGCTTCCGCCGTTTCCTTCATCTTGATGAGGATGAAGGCCGAGATTTCGGATGGGCTGTAATTCTTGCCAGCCGCTTCGACCCAGGCATCGCCATTGGTGTTCTTGACGATCTTGTAAGGCATCAAAGCGATGTCTTTTTGCACCATTGGATCGTTGAAATTGCGACCGATCAAGCGCTTGATCGCGCTGAGGGTATTGGCGGGATTGGTCACAGCCTGACGCTTGGCGGCTTGCCCTACCAAACGCTCGCCGGAGCTGGTAAAGGCCACGATCGAGGGAGTTGTATTGGCACCCTCGGCGTTATGAATAACCGTCGTGCCGGAACCTTCCATCACTGAAACGCAGGAATTGGTGGTTCCGAGGTCGATACCGATAACTTTAGCCATTGTCTTGATCCTTTCCAATAACGGGTCATTGCCCGTAATGTGTATATAGGGAGAATTTTGGTGGGTGCAATGCCCCAACTTATCTTTTTTTGGGGATAAAGTGGGGCTTTGTTGTGTAATTATGCCGAAGTATCAATGTGTTGGCCGGATGCTGGGCCAGCTTTGGCGACTGCCACCATTGCCTCGCGCAGCAGGCGGTCGTGGATCATATATCCGGCTTGCAGCACCTTTACGACCGTTCCGGCGGGATGATCGGCGGAATCGACTTCCATCATGACCTGATGAAAATTGGGGTCGAAGGGTTGCCCGATGGGGTTGATTTTCTTGATGCCGAAACGGTCGAGAATCGCCTGAAGCTGGCGCTCGGTGGCGTCGATGCCGACGATCAGGTTTTTCGTCGCCGGGTCGAGGTTTTCGGTAGGTGCGGCATCCAAAGCGCGGCGGAAATTGTCGGAAATACCCAGCATTTCCTTGGCGAAACTGGTGACGGCGTATTTCGACGTTTCTTCGCGTTCTTTTTGCGAACGGCGGCGGGTGTTTTCGGCATCGGCCATTTCGCGCAAGGCACGGTCTTTCATTTCGGCCAATTGCTTTTCCAGATCGGCGATGCGCGCGGCGGCGGCGTCCGTTTCAGCGGCCCCGGCTTCGGTGGCGACGGTTTCGGTTTCCGGAAGCGTTTCGTCGTCCTGCGTTTGTGATTTTGTCATATTGGTTCCCTTCAGCCTTTCTTGTAACTTTGAACGGCGCTGGGTGCAAGGTTGGCATTTTCGGCGAAAATTCAAGGCATAGGCCCATTATAACAGAAAACCGGGTTAGCCTATTGATGAACATCGCGGTATGATGCGGTCCTTATTTGTGTCCGAGAGCCTGTATGACCGATCTTTCCTCCCTGCCGCCCTTGCGCGATGTTATTGCCCGTTATGAATTGCGCACGCGCAAGTCGTTGGGGCAGCATTTTCTTTGTGATTTGGATCTGACGCGCGAGATCGCCGAGGCGGCGGGCGATTTATCCGGCTGCACCGTTTTTGAAATCGGGCCGGGGCCGGGGGGATTGACCCGCGCCTTGGTTGAATCCGACGCCGTGCAGGTGATTGCGGTGGAAAAAGACGAACGTTGCGTTGCGGCTTTGGCCGATGTCGTCGCAGCATCCCAAGGCAAATTGCATCTGATAACAGGCGATGCGATGAAAACAGACCTGCTGGCACTGGCCAAAGCGCCGCGCGCGATTGTCGCCAATTTGCCCTATAATATCGGCACGGAATTATTGCTGGGGTGGTTGGAGGAGATTGCGGGCGTCGCGCCGTCGCAACAAGCGCAATATCCATACCGCAGCCTGACTTTGATGTTTCAATCCGAAGTCGTGGACCGGCTTTGCGCCGCGCCGGGAAGCAAGGCCTATGGGCGGTTGTCGATCATCACGCAATTCTGCTGCGACGCGCGCCGCGTTCTGGATGTTCCCGCCGAAGCCTTTACGCCGCCGCCAAAAGTTGATTCCGCCGTTATTCATTTGACGCCGCGCCGGGATCGCCCCGCCGATATTTCTTTTGTCACGCTGGGCAAAGTCACGGCAGCCGCGTTTGGCCAGCGGCGCAAAATGCTGCGCTCGAGCATGAAATCATTGGGCGGCGAAGAGCTGCTGAACAGAGCTGGGATCGACCCCACGCTACGCGCCGAAAATCTCTCGCTCGCGGAGTTTGAGACGCTGGCGCGGCTGGTATAAAAGTTTTTGTTATTCCGTTAAGGGCGGGTTACCAAAAACGGGTGGTCGAAAGGGGGGGTGGTTATTTTGGAGTGGCAGAAATATTATTTTCC
>JBAVWC010000014.1:0-3497 GCA_049697595.1 Alphaproteobacteria bacterium | reverse complement strand
GCGTACGCTTGTACGTGAGCATTTATTCCCCTGAAAAAGCGCATTTGCAGCCAGGCCTCACGAGATTGGGGACAGGTTCAGCGGGTGGCGGGGTTCCAGGTGGCACTCTCGGAAATAAGAGAGGATTGACCGGTAATCGTCACGCCGCGATCACCGACGCGCATTTCGCTGCCGCCGCCCGTTACGCCGCGATCATCGTCCAACGTATAGGGTTTGGAGATCATGCCCTGTGCCAGCAATTCGCGGTAACGAACCATGCCGATATAATCGTTCGTCAGGCGGTCAACGTCGGATTCAAAGGTTTCTTCGGCCTGTTTTATGCCTTCGTCCCAACCCTGCTTGACGTAAGCCGCCCATGCGAGTTTTTCTCCGGGCGTTTTGGGCAACAAAACCGCCGGAGGCGGATCGACACGGCCCCAGTCGCGCTCCAGATACAAATGCCAGTCGCGCGCCGCAGTCACGATGCGGGCAATGCGATTGATCCGATAAACACGGTCGGCAACCGCCGCCGCCTGACCACCCGCCTTGACGATAACGGCGCGTTCCGCTTCCGAAACGATTGGCGGTTCGATCAACAGGCCCGACGGCGCCGAGACCAGAAGGCGCGAAAAATCGAAGGCCTTGGCCAGACTACCGTTATATTCCGCCAAACGGCGTTGAATTTCGAATGTGCGCAGCGCCAATCCCCCGCGCGCGCCGTAGGACAGCGCCGCTTCACGCATCGCGTCGGCGCGGATTTGCAAGCCGAGCGTATTAGCGTTGTTGGCTTTGACCGAGCTGTCGTCATCGTCGGCATCCGGAACGGCCTGGGTTTGCAGATCGCGCAGGGCGGGCGGCGGCGGCGAAACGCCGTTGCTGTTATCGGCCGGGATAATTTTGACATTGACGTTGTCGTCATCCGAATCCGACCCGCATGCCGCCAGCGTGGCCAGCATGCCGAATAAAACAAGGATCAGGAGAGGATGACGCGCCATCTTAATGTGACTGATCGGTGGGAGCATAACGTACTTCGACAACACCTTCGTTCGTATCGACCGACAGATCGGCGCGCGAGCCAGCCTGCATGCCTATATCCCGAAGGACCTGAAGAATCGGTTGTTGATAGACATCGAGATTCACGAGCAACGGTACCTCTGGCTCGCGTCCCTTGACGCGGAAGCGCAATCCGGCGCGTTCGGCGAGCGTGCGGGAGACTTGTTCGATCGGCCCCGACCAGCGCAGGGTTACCGGCTGCATAATGTTGGGCGACGCATTCGCATAAGTGGCCGGCATCGGCGGCACGGCGGGATTTTTTTGCTGTTCGATATTGGCAATCGTATCGAGCGATTGGGAAGCCTTGTCCGCCGCTTGCGCCAGCTTGACGGAAACGATATCGGGCTCAGTAGCGATTGGCTTGACGGTGGGGGGTGGATCGAAAGTCTTGTTCCACTCGCTGCAGCCAGCCAACAAAAGCGCCGCACCGAAAACGATGATGATATTCTTGCGTATAGCCATGTTTTTTTGCATCCGCCTGATTCGCTCTATCATTAGTGATAGCCGACCCGCGCGGTGCATTCAATCCTGATGTTTTAAAAGATGCAGTGCGAAGCCCGTCAGGCAACCGCCGATAACGAAAACCGCCGCCGCCGGAACCCAGCGCCCCGCCAGCAACAGGAAAAAAGAGGCGACAAAGAGGAGACTGGCGCCGATACCATAGATGACCGTCGCGTTAGGCAAGCTCTGCGGCCCCTGAACAACCGGCTTGCCTTTTTGCATCAAGGCGCCGGGCTTTTGCGAAACAGCCGGAGGGGTCAGGATTCTCTGCAGCCAATTTGCCATTACAACCCCAAATCGGACAGCACGGAGGAAAGCGTCGAAGGTGTGCCCGCCACGACCTTAACTTTGCCGTCTTTGGCACGATAAACGAGATAAGGAGTCCTTTGGATTTTCCAGCTATCGATCAACATATGATTGGCGCGCACGGCTATCAGCGAAGACGCCGCAGGCGATCCGGCCAGTTGTGTCTTGTCGCCGCCCACATATTTATCCCAGGCATTGAGCGCATCGGGTGCGTTGAGGAGCATCGCCGCCGCGCGCTCGTCATCCGAATCCGGCGCGCCGATTGGGATCATGCGAAGATGCACGATGCCCTTCGTGACGGAATCGCGCAAAAGTTTCCATGTCGCCTGACAATGCGGGCAATTCGGCTCCATCACCATAAGGATTTCCGGCGACGAAGCATTGGCGCCAATCACAACGGTGGAGGCCGTCGAAAGATCCTGAATCAACTTTTCCCCCGGCGACGCGGGCGTGGAGGGCATCGCGTTGGGCGCTGCTGCTGCCGGCGTTACGGCAGGCAGGCTGCCCGCCTGAGCTATAGCCTTTTGTTCTTTTTGCGCGGAGTTGATGAGGTCGGCGACCTCTTTGTTCGTTTGCACTAAACGCGCGACCTGACTGACGGTAACATTGTCGCCGTTGGTGCTGTACAGCACGCCGATCAAAGCGGCCCTGTTGTCGGGCGTGCCGTAAAGAATTTGTACCTGTCCGTTTTTAATGATGAACCAGCCGTCCATACCAGAATTTTTGCCGAGATAAAAAAACTTCGCCCCAATTCTCTGAAGATTGGCGAGCACCGGATTGGCCGCAGGATCGGGGGCACCGGAAGCAGGAAGGTCGGAAACTGCGGGAGCCGCGACAGTCGTGGGGGGAGCAGGAGACGCGGCCAAAGCCACAACAGGCAACAGGATAAAGGCGGCAAAAGCGATCAGAATCCGTTTCATAGGTTCACTTTCTCTCTCGTTCTATCTCTCGGCATAGCGCGGGTAGGGGTATAACGGCACATCATGCTTGACCAGCCCCTTGCGATCCATCACGGCGATAACCTTGTCCGCATAAGGGCCGCCGATGCCGGGAGTCGCCGAGTGATAGGCGGCGATGCCGCCCCACAAGCTGCCGGAATCATCCATCTTCTGACGCAAAATCCACGCCGCGACATGCACATTGACGCAGCCGTCGTCGCGCACCCAGGCGCGCGCCGTATCGGCATCGACGTGCCAGGTTCTTTCCAGCAGCGGCAGCCAGTGCGTATTCACCTGCATCGGGCCGAGGTCATAGCTGCCATTGTTATTCGGCCCGGCTTCCTGCCCGATATGGCCGCCTTCGACATGCATAATGCCGATCATCACCGCCGCCGGAACATGATAAGTGTTCGAGGCCATCAGAATGCAAGCGGCAAGGGCTTGAGCGGTTAACATGAAGCCTCCAAACTCGGCATTTGCGTTACACCTTTCGGATCAGCATAAGAAAGCGAATCAAAATCTTAGCTTCGATTTCTTATATTAGCCACGATTCACAAATTGTAAAATTCGCTCACAGAACGGTTATCGCCTCTCCGGGAAAAGAGGGTTAGGCAAAGCGCACCTTAACCGACTTCTTTACCACCCGCCAGCGTCAAGACGCGCCGATTCCGGCACATCGAGATATGTTGCCAAGGTCGCAAGCATCGCCATACGCTGATT
>JBAVWC010000013.1:0-1944 GCA_049697595.1 Alphaproteobacteria bacterium | reverse complement strand
GACATGCTCGCCGGAGCTCTCAACATCAAGGACTCGGGCGGCAACTCGCATACCATTACGCTCGGCACGGCCAACTCCACCGACACGCTGGCCAACCTGGCGTCGACGATCAACGCAGCCGGCTACGGGATTACCGCCACGGTGAACGCGAACGAAGTCAACGGGGATACCCAAGGGACCGTGCTGACCCTCACCTCCGCCAGCTCTACGGCCAGCGTCTCGGGCACCAACGTCACCGATGCCTCCACCGCTTCGACCACCGTCACTACCACCGCGCCGACGTCCGGGACCACCTCCACGGCACCCGGCGCTCTAACCCTGGCGACGATCGGCGTGAATGCAGCCAATCAGACCCTGACTGGCACGCTCGTCCTGGATAAGGCACAAGCAGCCACAGGCACCTCTGCGTTTGCCAACAGCTTGGGAACCGGCGCTAACCTGACCACGGGAGCCGGCGCCATCAACCTCGGCGTCACCGGCGTCACCGACACCTTGGCCAACCTGGCCAATTTCATCAACCAGAATCAGAGTGCTGGCAGCAACATCCAAGCCGTGCTCTCGAACGGCGGCAAGACGTTGACGGTCGTGAACACCACAACGTTTACCCCTGGGGCCGCTGCTACCTATGCGACGGTTACGGGCGTCGGTGCGAATGCTGTCAACAGCGCCAATGCCGACGCGCTCACCGGTGTTCCGACCGCTGCTGGATCGTCTTTTTCGGCCACCATCGGCACTCTGACGGCCGATTCCACCTCCAGCAAGTTCGCCAACACCGGCACCCTGAATATCGGTTCCAATGCCGGCATCTCGCTGGGCGTCACCGGATCCACCGACACACTCACTAACCTGGCGCAAACCATCAATACCGGCAACTACGGCGTCACCGCCACGCTCAACACGGCCGGAACGCAGTTGACCTTCACCTCGGCCAACTCCGCTAACACCTTCAACGTGACGGGGGCAACGTACAGCGGCACCGGCGGCGCCATCTACGCCACAACCAACGTGGCCAGCCAGAATCAGATCGGCGTGCTGAACCTATCGAACACAGGTGCTAACATCACTACGGCCAGCGTGCTGGCTGTCGGTGATAAGATCTCGTTCAACAACGGCGAACACGTCTACACCGTCAACTCGACGGACGGCAACCAACTGGGCCAAATCGCCACGGCCATCAGCAACCAGGGATGGGGCATCACGGCGACCGCCGCGACGGTGAGCGGAGGAACCTACACTACAGCCACCCTCACCTTCGCCTCCAACAGCGCTAACTCGCAGGGCATCAGCGCCACCTTTGTGCAAGGCGCTGCTGAGGCCGCCAATGACGTGATCTCCATGACCTCGGACACGCCCAGCGTGGATGCATCTCACTACTACAGCGTCGGGATCACCGGCAAAGTCACCGACACCACCATCATCAACGCCAACGGCACCAACGGCGGCACGCTGAATACCGGGATTGTCGCCGATTCCAACGGAAGCACGGGCGTGGCCACCATGAGCTACTCCGATGCGGCCGGCCAATCGCTGAGCGCCTCGGATCTTTCCACCCAATCCAACGCGGAAGCCGCGCTGACCAATCTCAACTCGGCGATCGCAGACGTGGCGGCACAGGATGGCTACATCGGAGCGCAAATCAACACCCTGAGCGCCGTCAGCAACGTCATGAGCACGCAGCAGGAGAACCTGGAGTCGGCGCAAAATGCTGTCCAGGCCACCGACTACGCGTCCGCATCCTCCAACATGTCCAAGTACGAAATCCTCAGCCAGACCGGCATCTCCGCCCTGGCCCAGGCCAACAGCGTGCAGCAGGAAGTGACCAAGCTGCTGCAGTAAACCGGCGTGGCCGGCGATCCTCCCGGTCGCCGGCTGCCCCTTGACCGTGAACGGTGATCGGTGATCCGTGATCCGTGATCCGTGATCCCCGACCACCGTTCACCGATC
>JBAVWC010000012.1:0-6828 GCA_049697595.1 Alphaproteobacteria bacterium | reverse complement strand
CCGCGCATTTTCTGGCCATTGCAGAAGCTCGAGCGGCGGCAAAGCCTGATCGCCCTCCGGACGCAAAGCCAGCCGCGCCTGACGCGCCGAAGCAGCGGGACGTTTGATAAGCGGCGCTTTGGCCTTGGCAGGTTTTTTGGCGAGCGGTTCGCTTGGTTCCCGTTCGGCTTCGACAGCGACTTCCGACTCGACATCTGCCTCTTCGGCCTCTTCGTCTTCTTCGTCGATACCGGAATTTTCGCGATCCAGCATGCGCCACAATCCGCGCACGGCGCGGTGAATGTTCCGCGTCACCCACGCGGCGACTTGATGCAGAACTTGCGCGATATAATGCCATTCATCCAGCGTTAAAGCACAGGCGAGATACAGAGAAGCAATCGCCACAACAGCGAACAACGGCGCGATGATCGCCATCCCCCACGGATGTGGTAGCAGCGAGGCCAGCTTGCCGCCGATAATTTTACCCAACGCACCGTCATGCGCAGCGCCTTCCAAAGGCGGGGCAAATCCCAAAGCACCCAAAGCGATACTGCAAAACAGCATCGCGCCCACGGCGGCGAGACAACGCCAGCCGATCATATCTAATCCGCTCCCCGCCTGCATTTCCGTGTCCGACGCGATGCGCCAGCCCCACGCAGCAACGATGATCGGCAGAAGAACCCCGCCCAGACCAAAAAGCTGCCCAAGAAAATCGGCACCATAAGCGCCCAACACGCCGCACAGATTGTGAACCACTTCCTCGTTATTACCGAAACCCGCAGCATTCCACGAAGGATCGCGCGGCGAATAGCTCACCAAAGCCAGCGCGATGCAAAGCGCAAAAGCGATAACAACCACGCCACCGCCCAAACGCAAAAAGCGCATCAGCCCTTCATGAAGAGATTCAGGAAGCAATGCCGACGATTTACGGCTGCGGGAGCGAACAAAGGAACGTGACATTGTGAATAGCTACGGTGAGAATCAACTGAACCTAACTCTACCGAACATGGGGGATAAGCGGTAGGACTTCATTTCAAAGGAAAGAGCGCCTCATCCCTTGCCCACAACCGGCAAGAGCGTCGCCTATGTCATCTTGCCGGGTGCCATATAATTGTTCCGTTTCTTCTGCATAGCCTGGTTCGCCTGTGTGGCTTCCTGATGCAGGTCGGGATCCAGTTCGTGCGACGGCGCAGGAACAGGTGGCTCACCAAGACTTTCATTAATACTTGCATTCAGCATCTGTCTGGGCCGCATGCCTGACGGCCCATCGGGAATCTTGTGCAGGCCCCGTCTCAGTTCGCTGCGCTGGAATGTATCCATTTCTTCAAGCGATGGATCACGACCCAATATCCTACTTAATATCTTCCTGTTGAGGTTATTATCAAACGTTCCATGATCCATTTCTTCTTTAAATTTAGGATCGTTGCGATACATATCTTCAACGGCTTTGTTCGTCTGCTGGATTTTGTCCTTCATCGCCTGATCCCCGTCAACCGGAGGATTAGCCTTCCCATTATTCAAGCTGGCCAGCGTCATCGCCATCGCGGTGGACATATTAGCAGCGTTCTTAATAGTACCAGAAGAAGCGTTTTTGAAATCGGGGTCATTGCGGAACGCTTGCTCTGCCAGACGCATCGTATCGTTAATGGCTGCCATAGAAAATATCGTGCTGCCGATCACTACGGGGCCGAGGCCGATCCAAAGCGAGGCCCCGCTTCCATCTCCGTTCTGGCCCGGGGGGGCATCCCCAGCCGCAACCGCTTCTCTTTTGTCTTCTGCCTTAACCCACGTACTCGTTATAGTTTTAGCCAGCGCGGGATTGCCGTGGGCAAGACCAAGGGCGCGCTGCCATTCAGTAGCAGAGATGCCGGGAGGGGGGCTTAAAGCGCCAGAGGTTACAAGTTCCGCCATCGTAAACGTTCGCCTTAACTATGCAAAAAATGAAACAAAAAAATTACGTCGTCGCATGACAATAACACGACTCACCCGCAACTATTTTATATAAAAACAATTAACAACCTGTTCATGGTTTCAGGAAGCCGAACGACCAGCCCAGCCAAACAACGGGCATCCCATTGGAAAACAATAACTTTATCGCTTCGCCAATTAGGACGATTTACGCAATCGCCTGACGTTGTTCGTAATTATACAAAACAACAGGTTTTGGAGCTATTTGTGCCTGTTCCGCAATGTGGATATCGTTGGCGGCTTCACGTTCATAGGGCATCGATTCAATCGCGCCGCGCCCGCCGGTAACGACCAATTCGACCAGTTTGCCCGCCATATTGAAGCAGCCGCAGACCAAAGGCCCGCCCCGGCCGCAACCGCCGTCCAGCGTCACGGCGAGATCGTCCAGATCGGCCCCGCCATTCACGGAATCGAATCCGCGCACGATGCGATTATAAAGGGCTTGCGCGCGTCCTGTGGCGCGGAAAGACGATGCCGTCCACCACAAAGCCTCGCCCTGATCGTCCAGCGAACGCGCCGGATCGAAGCTGGCGGGAACGAGCAAAAGCCGTTTCTGATCCGCCCCTGCATTCGTAAAAGCGGCGCGGCGCATCGTGAACATCAATTTTTCATGCCCCGGCGCGTTGCGCTGCAAGGCGCGCAGATTGTTCGTCCAGCGCGTAATGGCAAGGCTCCCCGCGCGCGCGATAGATCGCGTATCGCTGGTGCTGACCCCATAAAGGCGCAAATAGGATTCGACGCCCGAAGCCAGAAGCTTCTCCAATGTCTGATGCGGCAAAGGCGCGAATTGCAAACGCAGCAAACGCTGCCACGCTTCTTCGGCCGGGCCACGCAGGAACGTAATATCGGAAGGCTCGACGCCGGTCTTGGACAACAGGGCCGAACGGAAGGCGAGGATTTCATCCATCATCGCCGCATTGTTCTTCGACTCGACGCCCATATAATTGCCGAGATAAACGAGGCGGTCGCGCACCGAAAAACGGCTCGCCAGATGATCGTGAAGCGTGGACAGGCGATCAACATCGCCGTGAAGCGCGGCGACAGCCCAAATGCGGCGCGGGGAACCCAATTCGGCGAATTTTTCGTTCACGATGTCAACCTTGGTTCAAGGTCCCGCAACTCGGAAATTGGCACGGTGCGCCAAAACTCAACCTGCTAGGTCGTTAAAAATGTATTAACCAAGTTTGAGCATGCGAATCGGGTAAAAGGCAACGATTCGATTTGGGGGATTTGATGTGGTTATTTCCAGGATTTCGCCATAAAAGGCACCAAGGCCAGCTAGCCGGGTCTGTTGTTGCCCTCGAGCGCGTTCTCAATCTGTGCAGCGATAGGCTTCGCGGCATTCGTAGCTGCCGTCTCTTGTGCCGGGGTTAAACTAGTGGCAATATTAGCTGAGGTAGCAGCCCTTTGTGCCGCAGCCGCCTGTTGAGTCGTAAATCCGGACTGCACGCCATTGCCTAACGCTTGCCCCACTTGGCCAGCCCCGCTCCCCATGCCGCCCATCATCTGCTGGGTAGCGTAGCTGCCGACCGCCTGCTCCATACCCGCCATATGACTTGCATTGCCGATATTGGCCATAGATTGAGCTTGCGCGCCCAGCCAGCTCATCGCTTTTTCCGGAATATGATCGATGAGGGCAAAGGAGTGGTTGGCGCAGATATACATCATCGTGACATACATAATGGTATAGAAAATCTTGGATATAATTTCATGACCGAAGGCCGTACCCCCCGCCGATGCCACAGCAAGATTAAAGGCATAGTTCAAAAAGCTGACGCCGATCAAAAACAGCAGCAATCCGCAAATCAGCCCGAAAATCATCAGAATGGGGCGCAGAAGGATATTGAATACATAGAAATAAGCGCCTTTCGCCGACTGGCCGGGCAATCCTTCGCCTTCGGGATTCAAATGCGCCAGCGCGATCATCGGTACCGCAATGACGGCTTCGAGCACCGCAGCAACCCAAACCAGAACCTGGAAAAAGAAGCGGGTAAAGGGGAACATAGGCAAAATGTAAGCGAGCGTAAATCCGCAAACCATAAAGATTAAGGCCAAAAACCCCATAGCTCCGGCCAGTACTCCCGCCACACCGGCTGCCCCGCCAA
The DNA here is from genome assembly GCA_049697595.1 of Alphaproteobacteria bacterium. Taxonomy (GTDB): domain Bacteria; phylum Pseudomonadota; class Alphaproteobacteria; order UBA9219; family UBA9219; genus CAIXLI01. The sequence goes on along the minus strand of JBAVWC010000012.1, from coordinate 2,776 downwards.
AGGCCGCCCCCACGAGTGGCGCGAAGGGGCCAGCCTTCGAACCCAGCAATCCCGTAAGAGTCTGCCCGATACCAGGAGCTACCGCCTGCCCTACCATAGAGATGCCGAGAAGCGTAAAGGCAGTATCTATATTGGCATGTCCCAGCGCAGCCATTTCATACAAAGGATCGCCAGTCGTGCCAATCTGCTGAATCCCGATCTGGAAGATGGCGGGGGCGTTAGCGCCGCCTCCGCAGGTTTGGGCTGTAGTTGGGGATGCTGTCCAAACGCCGAACATAGCCGCGACGCGATCTACAATCACCAACAGCGCATCAACTACATTATTTACTGCACCATTTATCCCTGAGCCGTTTGACGCATCCTGCAGACCTATCATCGCGGCGCACTGCGCATTCGTCGCCTGTTTCTGCGCCCACGAGCTGCTGAGCAGCACATTATAATTCTGCAGATCGTGCGCGACAGCCACACGAATATCCGGATTGTTTTCAGCCGCTGCGTTCGGAGACGCAGGATTATTACCCATACCCGTGTTAGGATCGGTTACCACCGGCGGATGAACTTCCGGCATCCCCGCAGTCACGGCATTGCTCAGCATCGCCTGAATGCGCGAGACCATATTCAAAAGCGCCCCGGCAAAGACCCAGCCGTAGGGTTCGAGAGTCGCCACGGCTTGCGCGACCGTGGTCGCCTGGTTCGCCGCAAGAGCAGCCATAGCATTGCTCTGGGCAACCTGATAGGCGACAACGGCATCCTGTGTCGAAGCATCCAATGTAATCGCCGTGGTCTGGGCCGTGCCTCCGACCGTTGGATCCATAATAGTATTGATGCCGTTCGCACCCGTCGTCGCCGCCGTTGTCAGCGCGGGTATAGCGGCAGTCAGCGCAGCCGCTTCTGCCGTATAAGCCGCTTGAGCGGTTGGATCGGTTACGCCTGTCGCTGCCGCATTCGGAACGAAATACCACCCGCAGATATCCAGATCGGCCACAGTCACATTGCCGCCGCCAGTTCCACATGCAGTGCCGGGAGAAAAGGAAAATTTAGTGCCGGTATGACCGCTGATCGACATAGGACATTGATTGCCTGCAGTGGGAATAAGCATCGTCGCGGTTTGAGTGCTGTTAATCCCCCCCATCTGCGCCGTAACGCGCGCGTTATAGTCAAAAACGCAGGCCTCGATCGCTATCATATTCGCCGCATTCTGCGTCACAACCGGCGCCTGCGCCGCTATGGCTGTCGGGTTATAGGCGGCCAACGCGTTAAGGAACAGATTCCACCCGTTCGTCGCCAGAGCGGAACCGACCTCGGCCATTTTAATAACGATATATTGGCCGCTATTCAGCCCGGTATTGATTGGAACCAAAAGACCGATTGCCACCACAAGACGGATGGGGGCCCACATCTGGTTGGCGCGCTTGCCCATAACCTGACCGTGATGCGCCGTTTCCATCGTCATCGCGGTGAGATGATAAAACAGGATCATCGCGGCGATGATCAGAATGGCGTCGCTGTAAAAAGCCAGAACCTGAAGCAGGGCAACCTGAACGCCCAAAGTCGTCGGAATGGCGGCGCCCATATTCGTGTAATAATTGGGCAAGGGCGTGCTGAGGAATAAATAATCCATCCACGCTTGCGCGACATCCGTGTTTCCTGCGGGAAGAATAAATTCGCCGGTCGCCGCTTGCGCGTGAGCGTGCCCGATCAACATCGACATTAACGTCGAAACGCCGAAAAATAGGCCAAAGACTATAACGCCGATGACGGCGAAAAAGAGAAGCGCCTGCGGTGCTCCCTCGCGGGTCAGGCGCACATTCTGCCAGGCCGTTCCTACGATGTGCGCGAAAGACAGCGGCACGCGGGTATCGCGCAGGCCGGGGTAATCTCCGGGTAACAACTGAAAGTTCGCAAAGACCGTCGCGACCAATTGCAGGAAAAACTGCACGCCCTCGCCCAAAGGCTTAACCGACCGCCCCAATTGAGGATTAAACAGCAATCCAAACACAGACCGCTTGGTGGGCTTGGCTTTGCGCGATGCAGCCGCTGGATTCGTAAATGTGCTCATCCTTTAGGTTTATCCTGTATTCACCAAAAAACCGTTAATTTAGGCAAAACCCCTTTATTTTTGCTTACTTTACCCCCCTTTTTTAGAACCTGTTACGAACTGCACGAACTTACTGGCGAATAGGATATTAAATAGCTGGAGACATAGGCGGGCCGACCTGCCGTTATAACCTCCGTCCAGTCGCCGTTGGAGATGCCGCCTACCGACTGAACCGCTTGCCCACAAGTGAAATAAGAGCCCGATTTATCGCCCCCCGGACTATTCCTGATATTGAGTCCTTGGGCAGTGACATAAACGGTAACAATGCCGTTCCCAGCCTGGGGCGTTGTCACTTCATTAGAGGCAGAGGAAAAAGAGTTTTCTGCCGCTGACCCAGAATGGGCTACAGAGTTGATCAAGATTAGCGCTCCAATAACAGCAAACCCAGCCAACAGTGGCTTGCTCTTCTTTATACCGGCCTCGAAGCGTCCCTTAACACTGGCCGCACGCGAAAGCTCCTCTGCACGGGCCGCAAACTCAAGCTCCGCAGCACGGTATTCCGGGCTCCCCCTGAGCTCTTCAAAGTAAGGGCGCCCTGCTGCCCATGCTGGCCGTGGTCCCCGCACTGGCTGTTGTGCTGGCTGTGCTGGCTGTCTGTGCAACTCCTCAAAGTAGGGGCGCCCTGCTGCCCACGCTGGCCGTGGTGCCCGTGCTGCTGGCTGTTGTGCTGGCTGTTGT
>JBAVWC010000011.1:0-1834 GCA_049697595.1 Alphaproteobacteria bacterium | reverse complement strand
CGGCGATCGAAACCAGCACAAATGCGAACAAGGTGCCGATGTTCGAAAGATTCGACACGGTGCCAATGTCCAGCAATCCGGCCGGAACGCCCACCACAAATCCGGCCACCCAGGTAGCTACTGCCGGGGTACGGAACTTGGGATGGATGTGGCTGAAGACAGTGGGCAACAGGCCATCGCGAGACATGGCAAACCAGACGCGCGCCTGGCCAAGCTGGAAGACCAGAATGGACGAGATCATGCCCAGCATGGCGCCGATGAGCACGAAGAGCCGCACCCAGATAAGGCTGTGTCCGCCGGGCATCAGCGAGAGCCGCTTGATGGCGTTCACCACTGGAGCGGCGTCGCCCATCACGGATTGCCAGGGAACAATGCCGCTCAGTACCAGTGCCACACCACCATAGAGCACTGTGCAGGCCACCAGCGTGGCCATGATGCCGAAGGGCAAATCGCGCTGCGGGTTCTTGCACTCTTCGGCGGCTGTCGAAACAGAATCAAAACCGATGTAGGTGAAAAAGATTATAGAGCCGCCGGTCAGCACTCCAGTCCAGCCGTTGGGCATGAACGGGTGCCAGTAGTGCGGCTTGATAAAGCTGGCGCCTGCGCAGATAAAGACCAGAATGGCTGCCATCTTGATCAGAACCAGCACGTTGTTGGTGCGGGCCGACTCGCGGATACCGCGAACCAGAATCACCGTCAGGAGCATGACGACAATGAAGGCTGGAATGTTGAACCCGAAGTGCCAGCCGGACTTGTAAAGGTCGTTGCCCGCCAGATCCTGTAGCCCCGTGGGAAGATAGGCCGGGGAAATCCATTTCAATGGCGGATGCAGTCCGAACCAGTCCAGCAAATCGACAATATGGGCCGACAGACCCACACTGACGCTCATGTTGCTGAAGGCGTATTCCAGAATCAAGTCCCAGCCGATGATCCAGGCCACCAGTTCGCCGAGCGTGGCGTAAGTATATGTATAGGCGGAGCCGGCGATGGGAATCATGGACGCCAGCTCGGCGTAACACAGCCCCGTGAAGACGCAGACAATCGCCACCAGCACCAGCGAAAGCGCCAGCGCCGGTCCCGCGCCCGGCCGTCCTGCCATGGCTGTGTGGTGGATGAGGTAATGCAGCAGCGGTGTATCCCGGATATTCGGCACATCGAACTTCTGGCCGGCCATGGCAGTGCCGATGACCGTGAAAATGCCTGACCCGATAACCGCTCCAATGCCCAACGCGGTCAGCGACCAGGGCCCAAGGGATTTTTTCAGGGAGTGCCCAGGCTCTTGCGAGTCGCTGATCAGCTTATCGATTGACTTGCGGGCAAATAGCTGTTTGAGCAGGGCGGTTCTCCTAATCCCGCTGTCCGCGGGGACCTGAAAATGGCAGAGCCCTGACGGCTGCTGGAGAGTTTTCCGGTTCAGGATGCCTTCGACGCAGTTTACAGGTTGAGGCTTTCCTGATGGAAATCCGCACTGTTCCGCTCGGGTCCAAAGGCTGGCGGCAGAGGAGAGAATCTATTGGGAGAGGGCAAACCGAGGTCCCAGGCTGGCTGCAACTTTGCTCGCCCAGCCTGGAACACTGTTTCTGCTTGAAGAGCGCTTACCGCTTCGAGACGCCGCGCGCTAGCTTCTTGACCTTTTTCTTCTTCGATCCGCGCGGTTCGGTCCGCTTCGCCTTGGGAGCGGCCACCTTGCGGGCTGCGCGCTTCAGCTTCTTCCGTTCCTGTACATCTTCAATCTTGGTAGTGTCTGCCACTCGTAACCTCTTTCGGTGCAATCTATTCAGGGTTCCCCGCGAATCATGCGGATTCAACCCCTACTGCGGAACCAGAGTTGAAG
>JBAVWC010000010.1:0-10487 GCA_049697595.1 Alphaproteobacteria bacterium | reverse complement strand
AAGCGTAAAGAACACGGCCATTCCGGCATGGGCGTTGCCTTGCAGAAGAACCCAATATCCTGAAAACACGTCTTTGCTCGGACGCAGCAAGATATTAATATGCTGCGAAAACACCAGAAACGCAGCGAAAAATCTTATTAGCAACAAGGGATCGTTGGTATTCCATAGGGCCTTGAACGGATTTTCCCGTCTTATTCCCCCTGCATTCAGACGCGGCATTAAAAGTCGCTGCTCTGGCGCTAACTTGTGAAACATCCATGCCGCCCCAATAAGGGTAACGACATAAAAAATATCCAATCCAATTTCATACTGTGGGAAAAATTGCCGCAGTATAGCATCACTGCTTGTTCCAATCAGCACTAGCAACACAAAGATTATTTGTAGGCCGCGATTCATCTTCTCTTTCTAGCCAATTTGTGTCGGGGAACGCGGTGCCACTATGTGAGATGCACCCCCGTTGGCTAGGGAGGAACGGGAGAATACACACGCCGCCAAAATCAGGACACCAAAAATCAAACCAAGTTTTTTCATGTTTTTTCTCTTCATTGGCAACTCACCATGCCGCCGCCCATGTTCATGCACGTGGTTTGATGCGGCATGTTGGCGTTCATGGCGGCATTCTGGTTAGAAAAAGCAGCTTGATTGGAAGCATTACTGACGGCGGCACTATAAATTATAGCATCCATAAGAGCCTGCCGTCGCGCAAGCTCCGCCTCGTGCGACTGCTCTAGGCCACTCGCAATCCGCTGATATTCTGCCGCAAGCAGCACTCCCCCCTCGGCGAAGACTTCCTTGCGGTTCGTGGTGTATGTGCCCCACGTGATCTCCTTCCGAAGCAACGCGGGAAGAAGATGCTGCTGCCCCTTTTGTATTTCATTGGCGAGGATTGCGGCAATGCTCGGCATGACACCATCGATCTTCGTAAGACCCGCTTTCTGACAGTCAGTAAGTTTCGGATAGATAGCCTTGATCGCAACGATCTCCTTTGGAGTTACCTTGCTTTTGTCCATCTCCTGATCGAGTGTGACATCCCGAATATCTAAAGGCTCATGGTCGCGCACAGGCGCGTTCTCCGGCGAATCCCACACCTCGGACATGCAGGATTTAAGTTCTGTCGCTGCCGCCGCCGTGGTCTGGTGCATGTTCTGGAATTGGAGCTGCGCCGTTGTTGCACCACATCCTGTTAGCAACAGAATAAGAGTCCCATTAATGATGATAGACCTTGCAGAGACGAACTTGCAGATCATGCTCCCCCACCGTGTGATGCGGGGATAGCCACAATTGCCAAGACAACGAGAACGGCTGCGATTTTTTTCACGTCATACCTCACGCATGTTTTCTGCAATCGGGCGTGACGGTGTAGTCTGTAGGATCAGCCTTTTTCATCGCGCCTGTCGCCATATCAACAACCAGCCCAGGCCATACAAAGATGTTGAGCCAGTATAGCCCGTCGATAGATTGATCTGTGGGCACAGACCTGTCGGCGCATCCGTTCTTTGTTGCTGTCAAAATTGCGGTTTTACCGCGAGGCAGAGGATAAACAACAGAACCCTGACCAACCTCATTTCCATTAACGAGAATTGTGGCAGCCGGATCGTTAGAGTGAACAGTAATTTTGTCACTGCTATCGCCGAACATGCTGACGCAGCCGGATAGCATCGTTAAGATCAAGGCTGCGGCGATTATGCGTTTATTCATTAGTCTCCCCTTCGTTACTGTGAAGAAGCCAGCCAGAAGGTGTCCTTCCCTCTGGCGAGCGCGGGGGTTGAATAATCGCGATGAAACGATTGCGACGATCTTTAGCCGTGAGGCTTGGACATCCAGAATTTTTGCTTGCGCAGAAACTCCACCGCCGCCCCCCGGCTCATAAAAAGAGACCGAAAGGCGACATCGTGTCGTGATGCCTAAAACGTTCATCGTGAGGTATTCACACCCCTAAAGGCAGTCCTTACTGCCTTCGCCGGACAGAATGGGGGCAAATGGCGGGCGGGTCAACGGGGAAAGTGGCGGGATGCTGGGGTGCATGGGCGGCAGCCCTGACAAGGGTTTTGGGGCAAGTTGTCCCACAACCTCAGTCCTGTCGGGCATTTTGCCAGACACGACTGTTACTTGCGCCCTGCCTCTAACGCGCTTACTCCGGCGGACGGGGCAAACACAGGTCGTGCGCACGACTCCGGCATCGGGAAGATTTTGCGGGTGTCTGCTTCCCATACTGAGGGTGTGCGAGCGCGATTTCTGCGGCATTAGAGATCGGCGCACAGCCCATGTCGCCTTAACCTTCAGTTAAGAGAGTCGGTGTCCACCACCTCGCCAAACATTTAAGCGCCGCTCTTTTCAACAAACGCGGAAATTTCTTATCGAAAACAAAACCTCCACGCCGCCATTGCTATCGCCTTCACGGTGCGCTTGTTTGCGATATGCTGGAAGAAGCTGACAAAATCTTATCAGGCCACAACTAAATCCCGCATCGCGCCCGTAACCTTTCCTATCCTGATTTTTTCCGCGCTAGTTTCTTGAACAGGCGACTTCCGCATGATCGAAACCACGCCCGATTCAGAAAAAACGTCTTTACAGGAGGTGCGCCAGTAATGCCCTGTCACCCCACCGAAGGGGGCGGTGTGTCAGAGCCAACTGGCGAGGGCGCTGCCCATCGACCCGTCCTTCGGGAAGGGTGAGTGTTTCAGGCTGTCTCTGGCTGTATATTAGCCAAATATTAGCCATGAAGCCTATTTTTGGGCGATATATCTTTCTAACTCATTGAAATCGTTGGCGTCCCCTACGGGATTTGAACCCGTGTTCTCACCGTGAGAGGGTGGTGTCCTAGGCCTCTAGACGAAGGGGACGGCGTGGTGTGGAGTGGGGTTATTTTTTGCGGAAGTTGTCGAGGCTGATGACTTCGCCGCGTTTTTCATCTTTCTTTTTGTCGGATCCATCTTTGTCGGAATCGTGGTCGGTATCGTCGCCGTCATCGTCATCGCCGCTGTCTCCGCTATTCTGGAATTGCAGGGCGAAGTTGACGGAGGGGTCGGCGAAAGTCGTGATCGCGTCGATAGGAACGACCAGATTTTCTTTTATGTTGTTAAAGCTAAGCGCGACGTGAATGGCGTCTTCTTCCAGCTTCAAGCCGAAAAACTGGTATTGCAGGACGATCGTCATTTCGTCGGGATATTGCTTGCGCAGGTAATCCGGAACTTTGACGCCGGGGAATTTGGTCAGGAACGTAATGTAAAAATGATGCTCGCCCAGCAAACCGTCGCGGGCAACGGTTTCCATCGTCTCGCGCACGACATCGCGCAGCGCGGCTTCGATCATCAGATCATAACGGAGTAAATCTTCGCTCATTTTCGGAACACAGAAAAACGGTTAAGGGTTTTAAATAGCAAGCCTTGCGCGCTCTGTATAGTCCACGATCATGCGATAGAAAAAAGATTGGGGGGCTTCTGTTGCCCGGTGCACCCCGGACCGCGATCAAGTGCTAACTGCTCTACTTCCGCAAGCGGATATTAAGCAGCGATAGCGACATTGCTCATGTCAACGTTGTCGTTGGCATTTATAAAAATGACCCGATATCGGCGGAATCATGCCGGGCAAAAACTCTGTCTTTACTACACGCGTCGATCCTATTTCGCCCCCGCCGAACAACCCGCATAACGGGTGGTTTGGTGGAGGCGCCGGGTACCGCCCCCGGGTCCGCAGCGTCTATTCCACAAAGCGTTTATCACCATAGTTGGCAAGCCAACGCTCTCTTTATAGCACAAAAACGGTTAAGAAAAAGAAAGATTTACGATTTATATGGGAATTCAGGCAGTTAAAGCCGTTCTTTGCATCGCTTAAAGCATGCAGATAATAGGCTTCAACCGAATCTGAATTGATCGATTAGCGACGCTCGAACCTGTAATCACGCCTCGATGGCTCAGAAAAATGGGGGCGCTGGGGCTCATAAAAATGCTGGTGCTGTTCATAATGCGGACGAGGCCCAAAAAAAGGATGGGGCACAATAAAAATTGGCGGTGCTGGATTATAATATTCAGGTGCAGGAGGAGGGGCGTAATAATAGCCGGGGCTACCGTCCGGAGCGACTACGCATCCAGCCACAGAACCCGCAATGCCCACAGCCGCGCATACTTTGATCGCGTGCTGCGTAAATAATCCAATGATCTTCTTTTCAATCGACATGATTTTCTCTCCAAAGTTGTGCGGGAGCTATAACGCCATTTGGCGAGATAAACAACCTTTTTGAGAGGGATTGGCGTTAACCAAACCAGCGCTAAATCGGCTCGTTTTCGCCAACGGAATGCGTCTGGGTGAGGATATCCATAGCATCCGCCAGTTCAGGCTGTTTGCGCATCACGGCGGCTTCGCCCTCGCGGATAGCTTCCTCGGCGCGGTCGAATTCCAGAAGGCCGAAATGGCCGAGGCGCGGGGCAATGTGCACGTCGGGCGGATCACCGGCGAGGCGCGAGCGGGTGATACGATCCTGCATAATATTCAGCGACGAAGTCATAACGCCGAAAACGCTGGGGCCGTCGTAATCGCGGCGGAAAACCCTGCGCACAAAGCTTCCCATCATCGACAGTTTTTCATGTTCGCCGTGTTCTTCCAGAACTTTAAGCATGTCGAATCCGGCAGCCGTCGAATAGCTGGAGCCTTTGGTGCGCGATTTGCCGATCATATCGGCATTCAGGTTCACTGCTATGACCATGTCCGCGCCCATAGCGCGACAGGCGGCAACGGGCAGGGGGCAGACCAAAGCTCCATCCGCGAGCCAGCGATTGTTCAATTTCACAGGGGGAAAGATGCCCGGCAACGAGAACGAAGCTCGCATCGCTTCGACCAGATCGCCTTCTTCCAACCAGATTTCGTGGCCGGTGACAAGATCGGTGGTCATTGCGGCATAGGGTATGGGGAAATCTTCGATTTTCGCATCGCCCATATATTTACGCATCTCATCGACCAGTTTGCCGCCGCCGATCAGGCCGCCGCTGCGCATGCGCATGTCCAGATAGCCGATAATTTTGCGCTTATTCAGCGACAGCGCCCATTGTTCGAGAGAATCAAGCTGGCCCGCCAGATAGCATCCGCCTGCCAGAGCGCCGACCGAACAGCCCGTAATAACGTCGAATTCAAACCCTAGTTTATTAAGAGCGCGAATAGCGCCAATATGCGCCCAACCCCTTGCCATACCGCTGCTTAGCGCAAGGCCGATTTTGCGGCGGTGAGGTTTTTGGGGTATAGAGGGACGATCCATTAACCTCTCCAAAGACGGGCTTTCAAATTACGTTTCAGGCTCTATGATAGCCCTAAGTCTTTAACAATTATTTAGAAAATACACCCGCGTGACCCAGCAGAACCCCTCATCCGCCAATCTATTTATGTTGCAGCGCGGCAAAACGCGCGGTTCATTGGAATTGCTGAAGAGATTGGTGTCTTCTTATCTGAAGCCGCATAAGAAGCCGTTTTTCGCGGCGATGATCTTTATGGCCGTTGCCGCCGCTATGCGCGGCGTATTCACCCACACGCTGCAGCTCGTCGTCGATGGGATGATCGAGCGTCGCGGATTGCTGTATATGGCGTGGGTTTGTGCCCTGATTATCGGCAGTTTCTGGCTGCGCAGCGCAATGGTTTATATGCACACGATTTTGATGAACCATGTCGGGCAACGCATCGTCGCCGACGTGCAGCAGGAAATGTGCGGGCATCTGGTCAAAAGCGATCTGGCGTTCTTTCACGCCAATACATCGGGCACTTTAGTGTCGCGCGTCATTAACGATGTCGGAGTCATGCGTCAGGCGACCAATGAATGTTTGCTGAATTCGTTTCGCGGCGGGCTGGAACTGGCGGTGCTGATCGGCGTCATGTTTTATCAGGATTGGCGATTGTCATGTATCGTATTTGCCGTGTTTCCTCTGTCGGCGTTTTATGTTGCCAAGATCGGCAAAAAAATCCGTCATGTCGCCTCCAACACACAGAACGCGACGGGGGATTTGTCGGCGCTTCTCAATCAAATTTTTCAGGGCATTCGTCATGTTAAAGCCTATGGCAATGAATCTTTGGAAGTGGATCGCGTCCGTGGTTTGACGGAAGCGATTTTTAAATTCTCGCTGAAGGGCGTGCGTATCGCGGCTTTGACGGGGCCTGTGATGGAAATTTTAAGCAGCGTCGCGATTACGGCGCTGGTGATGTTCGGCTATTTGCAGGTCGAGCGCGGATCGAATTCTCCGGGCGACTTGGTTGCATTTATCGCGTCGTTTGTTCTGGCTTATGATCCGATGAAGCGTATGGGGCGCGTCAGCGCGCAATTCCAATCGGGGCTGGCGGCGGCGGATCGCGTCTTTACATTAATGGATGTTGCGCCGACGATTGTCGATGCTAATCATGCACAAACATTGAATGTCACCGATTATTCGGTAGGCATCGAGGATGTTTCGTTCGCCTATGCCGACGGCACGCAGGCGCTCGATCATTTGACGATCAAGGTGCCGCACGGCAAGACGGTGGCGATTGTCGGCTCGTCGGGCGCGGGGAAATCGACGATTATTAATCTCGTACCGCGCTTTTTCGATGTGGCGAGCGGGCGCATTACCGTCGGCGGCGTCGATGTACGCAATGTCACGATGAAAAGCCTGCGCAGCAAAATCGCGCTGGTCAGTCAGGAAACGGCTTTGTTCGACGATACGATCCGATCCAATATCGCTTATGGGAAACTGGGCGCAACGCAGGAAGAAGTCGAAGGGGCAGCGGTATCCGCTTTCGCCGACGGTTTTATCCGCGAGTTGCCGCAAGGCTACGACACGCAAGTCGGCGAACACGGGATTAAACTATCAGGCGGCCAGCGTCAGCGTATCGCGATTGCGCGGGCGATGTTGCGCAACGCGCCGATTTTGCTTTTGGACGAAGCGACGTCCGCCCTCGACAATGAATCGGAACGCGCGGTTCAGGCGGCGTTGAAACAACTGGAACAAGGCCGCACCACAATCGTCGTGGCGCACCGACTTTCGACAATCGTCGATGCCGATGTTATCGTCGTCCTTGAACATGGGCGTGTGGTCGAGCAGGGGACTCATGCCGAGTTATTGGCTATAGGTGGCGTTTATGCGCGGTTATATGGGATGCAGGCGGGGTTAACAATATGATGAGTCGGTTGGCGAGAAAGCATTTTTACCGTCGCGCGGGCGGGTGGATTTTGACGCTTGCTCTTGTTTATGGGGTTTTCATCGGCTCGCTGGCGCTGATGCAGAAGCATTTGATGTATTTTCCCGATGCCGCGCGCTTTGTGCCGCAGGATTGGGCTTTGAAGGAACTGGAACCTTTGGATGTCACGACCGAGGACGGGTTGCACATTACCAGTTGGTACCGCCCGGCTCAGGCCGTCGATAAACTGACGATTGTTTTCTTTCAGGGCAATGCGGGGCATCTGGGTTTTCGCCAATACAAAGTACGCCCGTGGCTGAATGCCGGATATGGCGTGCTGATGATTGGCTATCGTGGCTTCGGTAATCCCGGTTCTCCGTCGGAAGAGGGGCTTTATATGGATGCGCAAGCCTCTATCGACGCCATACGCGCCAAAGGCGTTCCGGAGGACGGTCTGGTGTTTTATGGCGAGTCTATGGGAACGGGCGTGGCGACGCAAATGGCAACGGAATATGGCGCGGCAGCGCTGATTTTGGAATCGCCCTTTACTTCCGTACCCGATGTCGCCGCGGATCGCTACCCGCTGGTTCCGGTACGCTGGCTTCTGCGCGACCAATATGACTCGATCGGCAAGATAAAGGATGTGCACATGCCCTTGCTTTTGTTGCACGGAGAATTGGATCAGGTCGTACCGATCAAATTCGGCAAAAAACTTTTTGACGCCGCCAACGAGCCCAAGAAAGCCGTCTATGTTCCTGATGCCGGACATAACAGCGTTTATAATTTAGAGGTTCAGCAGATCATACTGAACTTTCTCGCCAACCTGCCGACGGATCAGTTGCTGAATAAGAAGAATTAGCCTTTAGTCATAAGAGCATTGCGACGTGTTGCCGCCGTTATAGGTAACGGTCAGGCTCGTGACTTGCTGGTTTGGCGGGGCGCAGTGAATGGGTTGCAGGGGGATGCTGAAACGCCCGTTGGTTTCGGTGAGAAACCCGCCCCCCGACGGCAAATTGTTTGCGGCGCATAAAGCATGCGCCGACATAATATAGGATTTGATCATCCCCCCATAATGCACCACGGCCTGCGGCGACACGTTGCCACTGAGGAGATAGGAACCCTGATCCGTACGCACGATACCGCGCACGGTCATAATACAAGCAGAAGCGATATCGTCGGTACTGAGTCCTAATTTACTCCGGATTTTCTGAATATCCTTTGCGGAATATACCGAGCCGCCGCCAATAGACACCGTCAGGCTATAGGGTAAATTTTTGCCAGCATCGGCCATGACTGTCGACAGGTCCGGTTGATGAATGATTGTCGTGCGAATCTTGCCCGGCGGAAGTTGGGCGGCGGCCTGATCGCTAATGGTCGATGACATGATGTCCGATATTTTGGGCAGAGGTGCGAGCGTCATCTGTGGGGGGGGAGCTGCCTGTGGCGCCGACATCGCAGACGTCTCGGGCATAGGGGGAGGAGGGCTGCTGGCCATATTCGAAGCAGCCGGAGTGGCGACAGGTTGCGGGGTGGCTGTAACAGTGCCCCCGGCTTTCTGCTGATAGGAAGGCACAAGGCCTAAGTTGGGGCTGGAGCCGGACTCGTCTTCGGACGGCAGCAGGACGTCGTCGCTCTGGGCATGCACAGCCAGCGGCGAGAGCATCGCGGATAAAAGAATGCCTGTTGCGACAAATAGGGTGCAGCGCATGGATTTCCTCATCACAGTATGTGACTATCAAGAATCACTGAATCTGGTTAAAGAATAGATAATTAACTTCACGAAGGAGTTCAAATGCTGCTTCAAAAGCTGAAAAAGAACCTTTTTAGTCAGGAAACGGTTTCTGTTATAGCCATTGTTGCCGTCTTGTGGGGCACAAATCACTTTCATAACTATTCCTCGCAGCGACCCCATTACGCCCGTACAGGGCTGGTCATTACCCGTTCCGACGGAACGGCTTTTTCTTTCGCCGCCGAGGTCGCCGCAACCCCTCATGAAAAGGACTATGGCCTGATGTTCGTTACAAGAATGGCCGCAGACGCGGGGATGATTTTTCCCTATAGCACGCCGCAAGAAGTCGACTACTGGATGAAGAATACATACATACCCCTCGATATGCTTTTTGTGCGTCCCGATGGCACAATAGGGCGCATTGTTGCCGAAGCCCGCCCGCTAGATGTAACACCAATCTCCTCGCAAGAGCCGGTTGTCGCGGTGATAGAAATCAACGGAGGCGTAGCCAAAAAAGACGGCTTTGCCATAGGCGATAAAGTGAGTTCCCCGGTCATAGTTCAGGAAGGCAACCCATAATGCAGAATCGTAACAGCGTGGCGCCAAAGGAAAACAGTATGCAAAACAGCCCGTCCTATTCGGATCGCAATCTGGCTATGGAAATGGTGCGGGTCAGCGAGGCGGCGGCGCTTTCGGCTTCGCTGCTTGTCGGACGCGGCGATGAAAAACAGGCGGATCAGGTCGCGGTGAATGCGATGCGCCGCTCGCTTAATCTCCTCGACATCGACGGAACCGTCGTTATCGGCGAAGGCGAACGCGACGAAGCGCCGATGCTTTATATCGGCGAAAAAGTCGGCACAGGCAAAGGGCCGAAAGTCGATATCGCGCTCGACCCGTTGGAAGGCACGACGATTACGGCAACCGGAGGGGCCAATGCGCTGGCGGTTGTGGCTCTCGCTCAGGCCGGAGGGTTTCTGCACGCGCCTGACGTTTATATGGATAAAATTGGCATCGGCGGCGGCTTGCCCGATCATGTAGTCGATCTCGATGCCTCGCCCGCCGAAAATATTCGCAATCTCGCCAAGGCCAAAGGCGCGGAAGTATCGGATATTCTGGTTTGCATTCTTGATCGCCCGCGCCATAAGGAATTGATCGCCAAAGTGCGCGAAACTCATGCGCGCATCATGCTGATTTGCGACGGCGACGTTTCAGGCATCATCGCCACCGCGCAACAGGGAACAGGCGTCGATTTATATCTGGGAACCGGAGGCGCACCCGAAGGCGTTCTCGCCGCCGCCGCTTTGCAATGTATCGGTGGGCAGATGCAGGGGCGTTTGCTTTTCCGCAACGACGATGAAAAACATCGCGCGGCGCGCGCAGGCATTACCGACCTGAACCGCAAATATGAACTGAATGATTTGGCCCACGGCGATGTGATGTTTTCCGCAACCGGAGTGACGACAGGCGCGATGCTGCAAGGCGTCCGCCGTTTTGCCGGGGGTGCGATCACGCACTCTGTCGTCATGCGGTCGAAAAGCGGCACGGTGCGCATGATTGAGGCGCATCACAATTTCCGCAGGAAACCTTTTGTGGAGTAGGCGCAAAGAAAAAGGCCGGGACATTGTCC
>JBAVWC010000009.1:0-1511 GCA_049697595.1 Alphaproteobacteria bacterium | reverse complement strand
ATACCATGTTCATTCCGGGCGACCTCGCCCCCCTGGCTACCGAGCCTTGCAGCAAATGCGGCCACCCGGTAATGATGCCCATGCAACTGCGGCAGTTTGAACTACGCAGCATTATTGGTTCGGGCGGCAACGGCAATGTATATCGAGCCTGGGACACTACCCTGGAACGGTTCGTGGCAGTCAAACTGATCAAGAGGGAGTTTACAGAGGATCCCAAGGCCATGGAAGCCTTCTACCGTGAAGCGCGGGCCTGTGCGCGGCTCAATCATACGAATATCATTCACATCTACACCTTTGATGATTGGGAAGGGCAGCAGTATTTAGTGATGGAATTAGCTGACCGCGGCAGCCTGGACCAGCGGATAGATAAACTGCGGGTGTTGCCGGAATTGGATGTCCTGGACATCGGCATCAAAATCGCCTCCGCCCTGGACATGGCGCTCAAATACAATCTTCTGCATCGTGACATTAAACCGGGCAATATTCTGTTCAATGCCGATCACGAACCAAAACTGGTGGACTTTGGACTGGCTCGCAGCACGGAAGTGGAAGTGGAAGCGGGTGATGTAACTGAAGGCACGCCCTACTATGTGGCTCCGGAAAAAATCAAGCGCGAGCCGGAAACATTTTTGTCCGATATGTACAGCCTGGGAGCGACTCTCTATCACGCCGTAACCGGCCATGTGCCGTTTGACGCGCCCACAGTAGAAGAGCTGGTAGCCGCCCAGGTGCAGACGCCGTTGACTCCGCCGAACCTCGTGGTACCCGAAATCACCCAGCCAACCAGCGACGCGCTGGTGCGTTCATTGGCGAAGAACCCGGCCGATCGTTTTTTGAGTTATGACGAATTTATTATGGCTTTGGAAGCGGCGCGCAGCCTGTTGCTCCGCACGCAATCACAGGGGCCTCCGCAAAAACCCAAGGCTTTGACGAGTTGGTGGCGGCGGCAGTAGGGGACTAAATTTTCCCGTAAGCTTCTTCAATCACCTGCTTGAAATTATTGTCTCCAACCTGGACGATTTTAAATTCGCGCTGGGCATTTTCAACGGAATCGCTGGCATGCGCGGCATTCACCATGATGGTAGAGCCAAATTCACGCCGAATGGAGCCGGGCGGGGCTTTCGAAGGATCGGTCGGACCCAGGACATCCCGGATTTTGCGCACGGCATTGACACCTTCATAAATGAGCGCCACGCATTTTTCCGTGCCCGGCCTTTTCATTTCTGCTTCTGAGGCGCATTCGTCTGGAGCGTGACCGGACATGAAACGAACGATGTTTTCAAATTGATTGTCGCCAAAAATCGGACCCAGGGTATCGCCCAAAATCTTTTGCTGGGCCGGCGGAATTTTGAAACCCAATTCTTTTTCCAGCGCGTCTTTGGCCTTGGCCCCGATCGTATCGTTCAGTTTTGATCGAAGGAACTCGCGGACGGGCCCGTAAAATTCCGCCGCCTGGGCTGTGCTCATGTGCAGGACTTTGGCCGCTACAATGTAAAGCCCAGTGCGTGAGA
>JBAVWC010000008.1:0-1994 GCA_049697595.1 Alphaproteobacteria bacterium | reverse complement strand
GCCACAAAGTAGACGTCACCAAAGCTTTGTCCGACGAAGAAAGCGGCGGACGCCGCCGCAGCGTCGCCTCGATGCGCCGTCGCGCCGAACGTCATCGCCGCGAAGCGATGGAACAAAGCCAGGAACCGATCAAAGTCATGCGCGACGTGACGATTCCCGAAGCGATCACGGTACAGGAACTCGCCAACCGTATGACGGAACGCGGCGTCGACGTTATCAAAGCCCTGATGAAACTGGGCGTTATGGCGACGATCACGCAAACCATCGACGCCGACACGGCCGAACTGGTCGCCACCGAATTCGGCCACCGCATCAAGCGCGTGACCGAAGGCGATATCGAATCCAATACGGGCGGCATCGAAGACACGGCTGCAAACCTCAAAGCCCGTCCGCCAATCGTCACCGTTATGGGCCATGTCGATCACGGTAAAACGTCGTTGCTCGACGCGCTGCGTCACGCCAATGTCGTCGCGGGCGAAGCCGGAGGCATCACCCAGCATATCGGCGCGTACCAAGTCGTCCTTCCCGAAGTCACGCACGGTTTCGACCGCGTCACCTTTATCGATACGCCCGGTCACGCCGCCTTTACCGAAATGCGTTCGCGCGGCGCGCAGATCACCGACATCGTCATTCTGGTGGTCGCCGCCGACGACGGCATCATGCCGCAAACGGTCGAAGCGATTAAGCACGCCAAAGCCGCCGGAGTGCCGATGATCGTCGCGATCAACAAATGCGATCTGCCCGCCGCCAAGCCGGACCGCGTGCGTCAGGAATTGCTGCAGCATGATATTCAAGTCGAAGAAATGGGCGGCGACGTTCTGTCCGTTGAAATCTCGGCCAAAACCAAAATGGGCCTCGACAAGCTGCTGGAAACGATCCTGCTGCAAGCGGAAATTCTCGACCTCAAATCCAACCCCAACCGCACCGCCGAAGGCGCCGTTGTCGAAGCCAAGCTGGAAAAGGGCCGCGGTTCCGTCGCCACCGTTCTGGTTCGTCGCGGCACATTGCGCGTCGGCGATATTTTCGTCGCGGGCAGCGAATGGGGCAAAGTACGCGCCCTGATCGACGATCACGGCAAGAACGTCACCGAAGCGCTGCCGGCTATGCCGGTCGAAGTCATCGGCCTCAACGGCACGCCGCAAGCGGGCGACGAGCTGATGGTCGTACTCGACGAAGGCAAGGCGCGTGAAATCGCCGAATTCCGCGCACGGCGTAAACGGACATTGGCAGCGGCGGCTTCAACCCCGCGCGGCAATTTCGAACAGATGATGCAGAATATCAAGACCGGTGCGGCCAAGGAATTGGCTGTTCTTATCAAGGGCGATGTGCACGGTTCTGTCGAAGCGATCAAGACCGCACTTATCAAACTGACCGACGAAAACACCGAAGTCAAAGTGCGCGTGCTGGATGCCGCCGTCGGCGCTATCACCGAATCCGACGTCACGCTGGCCAAGGCATCTGGTGCGATCATCATCGGCTTCAACGTCCGCGCCAATGCGCAAGCCCGCGAAATGGCCAAGCGCGACGGCATCGAACCTCGCTACTACTCGATCATCTATAACGTGATCGACGATGTGAAGCAGGCTTTGTCGGGCATGCTGGCGCCGACATTGCGCGAAAACTTCCTCGGCAACGCGCTTATTTTGCAAGTCTTCAACATCACCAAAGTCGGCAAGATCGCCGGTTGCAAAATCGTCGAAGGCGTCGTCAAGCGCGGCGCGAAAGTCCGCCTGTTGCGCGACAATGTCGTTATCCACGAAGGCACGCTCAAAACCCTCAAGCGCATCAAGGACGAAGTCAAGGAAGTGCGCGAAGGTTTCGAGTGCGGTATGGCGTTTGAAAACTACGACAATATAGAAGTCGGTGATTTGATCGAGTGCTTCGAAATGGAAGAGATTGCACGGCAGTTGTAATGTGATTGACGGAGGCTTATTTTAGCTCCCGTTGTGCCGTTTCAGGACGATGCCAAGTTTCTACAAAGCGGAGCATTTTAT
>JBAVWC010000007.1:0-1882 GCA_049697595.1 Alphaproteobacteria bacterium | reverse complement strand
GGCTTGGGGAGTTTCTGGATAACCTTGTCAAAATCACTCACCATATTGGCGTCCTGAATCTGGCGATATTTTTCAAACTCGCGGAGAGCTTTCTGTTCAGCGTCGTCGGCGGAGACTTTGCCCTTGTGCGACAAAATCTTGCGGTCGTTGAGCGTGAGAAATCCGTGTAACTTTTCGATCCAGTCCTGCATCATCATAGGACGGCGTTGCACAGCCTGTTCCTCGGCAAAAGAAAGATATTGGTCAACGACGCGGTTCAAAGAACCAAGCTCACCTTCGGTCAAATAGTTTTTGGCAATGGCAACGTCGCCGCGCTTTACGCTTTTGCCTTTGAAGTTGGATAATCCCATATAGGGTTTGTCGGCATCCACCCGTTTGGAAATAACCTCGGCGGCGGTCATGCCGTGAATGGCGTAGTGGAATTTGTTCTGCACCGTGGCAAAGAATTCCTGCGTCGTCGGATGCGCGGCATTATAATCGACGCTGGTGGCGTAAATATCGGTGATTTTTTGATAGAAGCGCCGCTCGGATACGCGGATAGCGCGGACACGCTCGGCCAATTCGTCGAAATAATCATCCTTCGAGCCGCGTTCCAGCCGCACATCGTCCAGAGCAAAGCCCTTAACAAGATATTCCTTCAACCGCTGCGTCGCCCATTGGCGGAATTGCGTACCACGATGGGATTTCACGCGATAACCAACCGCGATAATCATATCGAGATTATAAAGGTTTACCTCACGGGAAACCTCGCGTTTTCCCTCGGTTTGAACTATTAGGAAATTCCGAATAGTTGACTCTTGAAGCAATTCCCTCTCGTCATAAACATTCTTGATATGCTCGTTGATCGTCGGCACCGTTTTCTGAAACAAGTCCGCCATTTGCGCCTGAGAAAGCCAAACATTCTCGTCCTGCATCAGGGTTTGAATGCGAGTCTCGCCGTCTTCGGTTTTATAGATGAGGATTTCTGATTTTTGGGTCATTTATTGCGCCCCGGCACTTTCGTTCATTTGGGTGTATGCGTACAAAACAGCACTTGTGTGAGTTGCCATCATTATCTTGTGATCTGCTTTATGTTTAGTCATCACTCCCACTAAACGAATGTGAGATGTCGCTTGTTCTTCAAGACTGCTTGGATCGGCTACATTGCCCAAATCAAAAAGCGCTCCGCCGCTCATGCCTACAGGTCTAATGGAATCAATCATTTTTCCATTAGCATCAAAAGAATGTTCTTCATCAAAAGAAATCAGAAGGTGATCTTCGCCCTGATTCCCAAGAGCATTGGCCACTTCCTCTGTTGTGACAGAGGTTGATGAATATGACCACATCGTGCCTTTTATTTCTTTTGTATATTTATTGATCGCCTTTCCATTGTTCTTGGAGCATGGAAAGCCAAATGCCATAAAAACATGACCTTCTGTATAATATGGATGTTTGCGAATTTCCTGCTCGCCCACATAACTTACCCCTTGAAGTTTCTGTTCCATGCGATCTGGGATTTTTATCAACGAGAAGTCATAAGGGTCGTCAGACCTTCTAACGTCAGGGTTTGTAGTAATCGCCTCATCGAAAGTTATGGGGGTAAGATTCCTTCCGTTATATCCCGCTGTATATAATGTAGTGTGTTTGCTATCGTCTGTAATATGCCCCGCAGTAAGAAGAAGGGGGGTATTGTCAATCTTTAGCAATACACAAGAACCACTAAGTTTAAGTCTGCCACGTTCATCGCAACCATAAATCGGGCGTATAGCGTTCTGATATTTGTCGCGCACGAAGCCCATGCGCTTCACGACTTCTTTTCTGAAAGCGTCTTGGCGAGATTCAATGAGGGAGCGTTTCAGCGTCATCTATCGCGCCTTCACATCATAAGGCGTCTGCTTGAATG
>JBAVWC010000006.1:0-19851 GCA_049697595.1 Alphaproteobacteria bacterium | reverse complement strand
GCTTGGGGGCACTTATAATATTTTAACCAATCGGATTGTAGTCTAGGGGTTGGCTTTAACTGCAAAAATGGAATCTTATCTTGGCTTTTTCGTCGGTATGCGTTTATTGCGGCTCTTCCAATCTTGTCGCACAGGCATTCAAAACATCGGCCCACATGATCGGCACGGAACTCGCCCAACGCGGGGTGCGCGTCGTTTATGGCGGCGGGCATGTCGGCCTTATGGGCATTGTCGCCGATTCCACGCTTAAGGCGGGCGGTACCGTTATCGGCATCATCCCCGAACATATCCGCGCGCAGGAAGTTCAGCATAACGGATTGACAGAGCTTCTTGTCGTGCCCGACATGCATACACGCAAACGTATGATGGTCGAACGTTCCGACGCTTTTATTATTCTACCGGGCGGGCTGGGTACGCTGGACGAGGCCTTTGAAATTCTGACATGGAAAAAGCTGAAGCTGCACAACAAGCCGGTTATTATCTTCAATCAGGACGGCTATTGGGACACGATGCTCGCTTTGATCGACAAGACGATCAGTGAAGGATTCTCGCAACCCGCAGACCGCGCGTTGTATAACGTAGCGACAAGCGTGCAAGACGTTTTAGCGTTGCTGGAAGAACCCGGCGCGCCGGATATGGGCGCTTTAACGAGCCAGATGTAACCCTTACAAGACACCCAGCATACTGGCGACCAGCGGATGGCGCACGACGTCTTTGTCGGTTAACTTCACCACGGCGATGCCGGACACCGAGTCCAGCCTGCGCGCGATATCCGACAAACCCGATACACCGTCGAGCAAATCGCTTTGATCGGGATCGCCCGTCAATACCATTGTCGAGTGCCAGCCGAGGCGCGTGAGCAGCATTTTGATCTGGCTATAGGTGCAGTTCTGCGCCTCGTCGATCACCACGAAAGCGTTGTTGAGCGTGCGCCCGCGCATAAAGCCGATCGGCGCTATTTCGATCGTGCCCTCTGCCAGATGCTGTTTAAGCCGTTTGCCGCCCATACGGTCGTTGAGCGCGTCATAAAGCGGGCGCAGGAAGGGAGACATTTTTTCCTGCAAATCGCCGGGAAGGAAGCCGAGCGTTTCACCGGCTTCGACGGCGGGACGGGAAAGAATGATGCGATCGACGCGCCCGGCTTCGAGAGCTTCGACGGCCGCCGTAATCGCCAGATAGGTTTTGCCCGTTCCGGCAGGGCCCACGGCAACCACAAGATTATGTTGCGCCATAGCATCGAGGAGCAGTTGTTGATTGGCGTTTTGTGGTTTTATTTTGCGGACGTAGCTTTGATCGCGGCGGTCGAAGGAAGGTTGATTGAGGGGATCCCAAGGTGACTGTGACGCATACAGCGGTTCGACATTGTGTGATTTTTCAGCGCGGTTCGAGGACTCAAAGTGACGGCGCTTACCCATACAGACCCCTTTTCTATCCGGAGTAAATCCGGATGCCTACAAGCCGAGCCAACGCACCACGCGAGGGCATCGGAATACCAGAGAAGTGATTTTTGGATTGAAGTACAAGAGAGACAGAGCCAAGAACCGGCCCGGAGAGTGAAGGTGCTGAATAAGACCTGTTAATCTTACTGCCTCCCATCGGAACCACCTGATCTGGTGGCAAAAGTTTCTATCCTGTTGAAACCTAAGGCCAATTTCTAAATCTTTTGACCCTACTCTCATGCTACGCCGGTTAGCTTAACAAGTGGTTAATAACTGTCAAGAATTTGTGAATAAAATATAAAGGCGTATGTCCGCGATTTTCTTGACAGGCGGGCCGGTAATCCCTAATTTGCGGCCTCCCATTGAAGGGGCGCGCTAGCGGCGCGATAAAATAAGGAAAATTGTTATGAAAGTCGCCAATTCACTCAAGTCGCTGAAAAAGCGCCACGCCAATTGCAAGATCGTGCGCCGCAAGGGCCGTACCTATGTCATCAACAAGACCAACCCACGCTACAAAGCGCGTCAGGGTTAATTTGTTGAGGCCGTGACAGTGCCGCGCAACATTGTCATTACGGCAGCTAACGATCTTTATCTGCCACTTGCGCTTGGCCTGTTGAGATCGTTGCGCGATCTTAAATTCTCCGTTCCCTTTGATATCGGTTTTCTGGATGTCGGCCTTGGCGAGGAAGCCAAAGCCAGCATCGCCGCTTTTGGCGCCACAATCGTTCCGGCGCGCGCCGATATCGATTATCCCGACCGCGAATCGTGGGAACAGCAATTCCCCGGCTTCCGTTCGATGACAGCGCGCCCCTTTCTGCGCGACTATTTCCCCGGCTATGACGGCTATATGTGGATGGACGCCGACACCTGGGCGCAAACGCCCGATGCCATCAACACGATGCTGGCAGGCGTCGCTACAGACGACGCGCTTTACATCGCTTCTGAAATAGACCGCGATTATAAACCTTATTTCCTGAGCTCGCAGCCGTGGGAATATCATTTGAAATGGTATCAGACCAATTTCCCCGCCGAAACCGTCGCCGCTATTTTTCCACGGCCAATGCTGAATGTCGGCGTGTGGGCGATGAATGCGGCGTCGCCCGTGTGGAAACCTTGGGGCGATGTTTATACCGCCTGCTTAAAACGCACCGTGAAAATGACGGCCGAACAGTTCATGTGCGACCAGCTAAGCATGAATATCGCGGTCTATACGCAAGGGCTGCCGTTGAAAATCATGCCTGCGGAATTTAACTGGTTATCGCTTTACGCGATACCGATGTTCGATGCGAAAACCAAAATTTTCGTGCGCCCGACACCGCCGCGCACGCCCATTTCAGTTTTGCACCTGACGCACGAAAAAAAGTTGCGCAGCTTCGACCTTGTCACCACCGACGGCAGCGTGATTACGCGCACCCTTATGAACGAGGCGAGATAGCGCCGTCTTATTTGACCGCCGCCGCATCGATACCCGCTTCATTCGCGACCGCCGCTTCGATTGAGAGCGGGTCCAGCACGCCCGTGCGGCCCGCTTTGACCATACGCGCACAAGCGTGGTCGAGAGCGAGGATCGATTTATCGGGGTTATTGCGGTTACGAATATATTTATCGGTCAGCTTGACGACGCGGGCGCAGGAGTCGCGGGTGATTTCGATATTGTAATGCTTCTCGAAATTGCCCTTCAAATTCATCAGGATCTCCAGCGTCGCGGGAAGATCGGGAACGGCGAGGGATATTTTCTGGAAACGACGATCAATCGCGGGCTCGGTCGTGACGTAATCTTCGTATTCTTCGCGGGTCGTCGCGCCGATCATATAAAGATCGCCCGCGGTTAAATAGGGCTTCATCAAATCGGCGATGCCGGAATAACTGGATGCCTTGAACGAGATCATCAATTGATGAATTTCGTCGATGCAGAAGATGATCGGCGGCAAATCGCGCGTCGCGTTACGCTCGGCGACGCCCTTGAGAATCGGGATCAGGCGGCCTTCGAGTTCGGCGCGCGATTGCGAACCCGCGCCGATCATCGACATTTCCAATTCGATGATGCGCGCGCCCTTGAGCATATCGGGCACCCTGTTTTGCGCGATCCATTGCGAAAGGCCGATAAACAGCGCCGTCTTACCGACGCCGGCGACACCCAGCAGCATGACGTTTTTGCGCAAACGTTGCAGGAGGATCAGCGTCATCTGATCGATTTCGGGATCGCGGCCCGTTATCGGATCGAATCTTCCTGCGCGTTCTTGCTCCGTTATATCATGCGTATAGCGCCTCAGGAGACCGTTTAGTTCTTCATCGGAAATGATGAAATCATGTTTTGTGGTCATGCGGGTATAAACTCCTCCCATAAAGCGCGGATCGCGCTTTTTTCAACGTCGCGACAGACAAAGGCGTGGCCGATGCCGTGCGCGAGAATCAAAGTGATTTTGCCGCCTTCTGATTTTTTATCCTGCGCCATCCATCCGATCAAGCGGTCGATGTCATAGGCGCAAGGTGGCGGCGTCACCGGCAATCCGACCGCGATCAAATGCGCGCGGACATCGTCGCAATCCTGCTGCGGGCAAAGCCCCAGACGCGCCGACAGACTGAAAGCCATCATCGTTCCAATCGCAACCGCTTCGCCGTGAACCAGCGAGGTACCGTAACCCGTCGCCGCTTCCAGCGCATGGCCGAAAGTGTGGCCGAGATTGAGCAGCGCACGCTGCCCCGCTTCGCGTTCATCCGCCGCAACGATTTTGGCTTTGGTGCTGCAACTGACGCCTACCGCCTGAATTTGCGCTTCGTGATCGCCGCGCAGCAGTTTTTCACCGTGCGTTACGCACCAGTGGAAAAACGCCGCATCCGCCATTAACGCGCATTTGACAATTTCCGCATATCCGGCGCGCATTTCCCGCGCGGGCAGCGAGTCGAGCAGAGAGACATCCGCTATCACCAGACGCGGCTGATAAAAAGTGCCGATCATGTTCTTGCCGGAAGGCGTATCGATGCCGGTTTTGCCGCCGACTGAGCTGTCGACCTGCGCCAGAAGCGTAGTCGGAATTTGCACGATATCCAGCCCGCGCATCACCAGCGACGCCGCAAGACCGGCCAGATCGCCGACAACGCCGCCGCCCAGTGCGACAACCAGCGTTTGACGATCAACACCGAGCGCCAGTATTTTATCGAGCAGCGTTTGCAATTGCGCGAAATTCTTGTTGGCTTCTCCGGCGGGAACGATAAGGGTCGCCCGGACATCATGCCCGCTTGCCGCCAGCACCGCTTCCAGCCGCGCACGATAAAGGGGCTCGACAACGGAATCGGTAATGATAACGCAACGGCGCGCACCAAGCCGCATGCGGATAAGCGTGCCCGCTTCGGTCAAAATACTGTGCCCGATGACGATATCGTAAGCGGGGGTTGGTTTGGCGGCGGTAAAATCGACCGTAACGATTTTGCCCGGCACAAAGCGCGCATGTTCAGTCATCGGCGTGGGGGTAGGCTTGGTCATCATCCGATCAACTCTGCGGCCTTGGCGCGCG
Source organism: Alphaproteobacteria bacterium (assembly GCA_049697595.1). GTDB lineage: Bacteria > Pseudomonadota > Alphaproteobacteria > UBA9219 > UBA9219 > CAIXLI01. Next base: position 14,897 of record JBAVWC010000006.1, on the reverse strand, counting down.
CAGCGCGGTCGACCTCCATAAGGACATCGAGATCGGTCAGCGCTACTGTCGGCAATGTTGTCAGCACCGCTTCATTAATACGTTCGATGTCGAGAAAACCGATGCGCTTGTCCAAAAACGCCTGCACCGCGACTTCGTTGGCGGCGCTGAGCGCGGCGGGTGCGGTGCCGCCACGTTTCATCGCTTCTTGCGCGAACAGAAGGGCGGGGAATTTTTTCGGATCGGGATTTTCAAATGTCAGTTGGCCGATTTTGGCGAGATCGAGTTTCGGCACCGGCGTTTCCATACGTTCGGGCCACGCCAGGCAATAGCCAATCGGCGTGCGCATATCGGGCGAGCCGAGCTGCGCCAGCACCGAACCGTCGAGATATTCGACCATACTGTGAATGACCGATTGCGGATGCACCAGCACATCGATTTTCTCGCGCGGCATCTGGAACAGGAAATGCGCTTCGATGACTTCGAGCGCCTTGTTCATCAAAGTCGCGCTGTCGATAGAAATTTTCGCGCCCATGCTCCAGACAGGATGTTTCACCGCCTGTTCAGGCGTCATCTTGGCCATTTCTTCGCGCGAGGTCGAGCGGAAGGGGCCACCGGATGCCGTCAGAATAAGGCGCGCGATACCCTCGGGATGATCGAAATCGAAAACCTGATAAATCGCGTTATGTTCGCTATCGACCGGCAGCAATGTTGCACCGGCTTCTGCTACCAGCTTCATCATCAAAGGCCCGGCACAGACCAGCGTTTCTTTATTGGCGAAAGCAATCGTCGCACCACGGCGAGCCGCCGCCAATGTTCCCGGCAAACCGGCGAATCCGACAATCGCCGACATGACCCAATCGCTGTCGGCTTGCGCCGCTTCGACCACGGCTTGCGCCCCTGCGGCGGCCTGAATGCCGGTTCCGGCGAGCGCGTCTTTTAACGCCCGATATTGGCTTTCATCGGCGACAACGGCCAGTTTAGGGCGCAACGCGCGCGCCTGTTCGGCAAGCAGCGCGACATTCCTGTTCGCGGTCAGCGCCATTGTTTCATAAGCATCGGGAGCGCGCGCTATCAGATCAATCGTCTGTTGCCCGACCGATCCGGTCGAACCCAGAATAGCGATCTTGCGCCGCGCCGCCGCTGGTTGAATTTTTTGAACCGTACTCACGTTAACTCCCTACCACCAATTAATGTGCTGGCCGATTGTACTTTGAAACAAAGCCGCAAACAGGGCGGCAAAAACCAATCCGTCGATGCGGTCGAGAATCCCGCCATGTCCGGGGATCAGATCGCCGCTTTCTTTCACATTCGAACGCCTTTTGAAATAGGATTCGAACAAATCCCCCGCTTGGGCGACACAGGCCAAAACCGGCGATAAAATCAATGCCACCGCCGGATGCTGCGCCCCAAATGCCAGGGCCGCAAGGTAGCCCAGAACAAGGGCCAGCGCCATACCGCCGAACAGGCCCGCCCATGTTTTGCTGGGGCTGATCGCAGGCGCCAATTTGGCACCGCCAATCGAACGGCCAACGGCGAAAGCGCCGATATCCGTGCTGCACACCGTTATCAGAAGATAGAAGGCGAGCCCCATCCCGCTGACAGGCGTAGCCCTTATAGCCATAAGCGCCAAGCCGCTGCCCGCCATATAGGGCAGCCCCAAAGCGATCCACCCGGCTTGTTCCTTATGCTCGCGCTCGGACACCAGATACAGCGCAATAGTCAGCACAACGCCGAGCATAGCCCCTAATGAAGCCGAAACCAGAGCCCCCAATATCATAACAACGATCAGCATCGCCAGCGCAATGCCGACAAGCGAAGGCCGAGCGTCGGGAGCCACAAGGCGCAGCCATTCATAAAGCCCCACCGTCATGACGCAGGTCGTCAGCGCGCCATAGGCTATGCCGCCCAGATAAATCGCGAGCAACACGACAGGCAGCATCATCGCCGCCGAAATCACCCGGAGGCGCAGATTGACCGTATCAAAACGCTGGAAAGCGGGCGGAAGACGCATGCAGCCACTAAGAGAGAGAATCACATATAAGGGTTTACTATGAAAAGCAGGTTCTGCGCAAACTATGCCGGACTAAATCGCGGCACATCTCCCTTTTGAACCCGTGGCCGCCAATCGTGGGGTAGAAGCATTTCTATCCACGCCTGTTGAAAAACGCGCTGATTGGGCTCCATCGCGCCGGGAGGAATGTGCGGTGTAAGGGCATCGAACGCAATGACGTCCCAAGGCCTGGGATTTACGGTTTGTCCGTTGTTTTGCGCCAAGGTCAACAATTCCGGTTTATAAAGGCGACCCCCGTCAATCCGGTGTGAATCCAGAACGGATTCCATATTTTCCTGCCCGGTTGCATCGATAAAAGTGGCCGGTGCGCTGGAAACGCAAAGCATTCGCAAACAAATCCGGCGTTCTTCTTTGAGATTTTTTAAGGCATCCCTCATGTCTGAGTGAAGGGTCGTGTCTGCACCGCTATAGGTCGATTGACCAACTCCGACCCGCGAAGAGATGAGATCGACCCTGTTATCGCCGACAAGGGTTGCCCCCCAACGCACAAAACTGCTGGCGGTAGCTGCGGCAAATTTTGCAAATGGTCGGATTGGTTCCGCAACGCCGTTTTGCCACCAATCGCCGTAAGAGTCGCGTTTGTCGCTATAACCATAGGAAATGACGCGTTGCTGCTGTTCTTCAGTCAACGAGCCAAGAATCCGGGGCGGAATGCCGTTCCATGTTAAAAGCGCAGTCATTGCGGCATTGTATCATGATTTAGCCTGAAAATTACTTTCATCCCTAAGGTGTCTTGGAAAGCGGTTAACCCTGTAAGCCATTGATAGACAAAACCGCTGGTATTTTGTATCAAGGAACAGGTTTTTCCGCCCCATTTGAAAAAGGCAAATATCATGAGCTCAAAACTAAAACCCGGCGTCGTTTGGGGGAAATCCTATGAGCAGTTGGTCGCTTCGTGCAAAGAGGGGCGCTATGCCCTTCCCGCCGTCAATGTGATCGGCACCAACAGCGTCAATGCCGTTCTTGAATCGGCGGCGCGCAATAAGTCCGACGTCATCATTCAGCTTTCCAACGGCGGGGCGCAGTTTTTCGGCGGCTCGGGGATAGCGGACGCGCTGACAGCCAAGACATTGGGCGCCGTATCCGCCGCGCGGCATGTTCACCTGCTCGCCGAACAATATGGCGTTTGCGTCGTCCTGCATACCGATCACGCGAACAAGTCGCTGGTTCCGTGGGTCGAGGCAATGATCGAGCATAGCAAAGCCTCTTTCAAGCAGAACGGGCATCCGTTGTTTTCGTCGCATATGCTGGATTTGTCGGAAGAACCTATCGCCGAAAATCTGGAGATATGCAGCCGCATCCTCGGCCAAATGGCGCCTTTGGGCATGAGCCTTGAAATCGAACTGGGCGTCACCGGCGGCGAGGAAGACGGCGTTGGCTCCGAAGACCTGTCGGACAATCACGACCGCCTTTATACGCATCCCGAAGATGTTTTGCTGGCATTCGACACGTTGCGGGCCATCGGCCATTTCTCGGTCGCCGCCTCGTTCGGCAATGTGCACGGCGTCTATGCGCCCGGCAATGTCAAGCTGCGCCCGGAAATTCTCGACGCCTCGCAAAAACTTATCGAAAAAACGCATAAGCTCGCCAAAGCGGTCAATTTCGTGTTCCACGGCGGATCGGGTTCGGACAAAAAAGACATCGAAGCCGCGATCAGCTATGGCGTTTTCAAAATGAATATCGATACCGACACCCAATTCGCCTTTGCCCACGGCATCGGCGAATATGTCGCAAAAAACCCCGAAGCCTTCCGCTTCCAAATTCACCCGGAAACGCAAAAACCGCTGAAAAGCCTTTACGATCCGCGCAAATGGCTGCGTGCGGGCGAAAAATCGCTGGGCGTTCGTATGGACGAGGCGTTCAAGGATCTTGGCGCAACAGGCCGGAGCCTTGCGGGCTAGACATCACCACAAAGGAAGAAACATATGTTCATCCAGACCGAAGAAACGCCGAACCCCGCGACAATGAAATTCCTGCCCGGACGCGATGTGATGGTGGGCACGCTCGACGTCACGACGGCTGAAGCGGCGTCGCAATCGCCTTTGGCGGAAGATTTGTTCAAAATCGAAGGCGTGCGTGGCGTTTTTCTCGGCAAAGATTTCATCACCGTCACCAAAGACGAGCACAAGAACTGGGCCGTGATGAAGCCGCCGATTCTGACCGCGATTATGGAACATTTCACCGCCAACAAACCGATGATGAATGCGACGGCGGAGAGTCTACCCACGGAAGAACCCAGCGAAAACGATCCGATCATCGCCAAAATCCGCGATTTGCTCGATCACAAAATTCGCCCGGCTGTCGCGCAAGACGGCGGCGATATCACCTTCCACAGCTATGAAGACGGCATCGTCTATTTGAACCTGAAAGGTTCCTGCGCCGGATGCCCGAGTTCGAGCATGACGCTGAAAGCGGGCGTTGAAAACATGCTGCGCCATTACGTGCCGGAAGTCCGCGAAGTCCGGCAAATTCGCTAAACGTGCTTATTCTCGCCATTGACAGTTGCGGCCCTTCTTGCGGCGTGTGCGTCTGGCAAGACGGGCGCGCGCTGGCGCAAGCGACTGAACAGATGGAACGCGGGCAAGATGCGCGGTTGATGCCGATGATCGTCGCCAGTTTGGCGCAAGCGGGCATTGATTTTTCCGATCTCGACAAAATAGCGGTGACGCGCGGCCCCGGCAGTTTCACCGGCGTGCGTGTCGGGCTGGCGGCGGCGCGGGGGATTGGTATCGCATCAGGCAAACCCGTCATCGGCATCGACCGTTTTTCGATTTACCACGCGCTGCACGCGACAGCGGGACGCAATCTTTTGGTGGTTATCAATTCCAAACGCGTCGAGCTTTTTTGTCGTTTTTTTCCTGCCGTTGGCGCACCGCATGAGTCCTGCATGATGACGCAGCCGGAAATCGATATTTTTCTTTCAGCCAATCCCGGCACTGATGTTGCGGGTGATGCCGTGATGCGCGACGAGGAAATTCTGTCCGTCACCGCGAAATTGGCCGCAGAGGCCGATGTGGGCAACCCCGATTTCCAGCCGCGCCCGCTTTATTTGCGCGCGCCGGATGTGACTTTTCCTTCGACCAAATCGCGATAGCGTCCGTGGAAATAAACCAAAGGTGCTGCAGCATCGGCGCGTTTATGCAACCCGACGACCTCGCCGACAAAAATTGTGTGATCGCCGCCTTGATGAAAAGCGTGCGGACGGCAAATGATCCAGCCCAGCGTGCCGCGCAGAAGAGGGCAGTCTTCCTTGGGCTTGTCCCACATATTTTCAGGTGCGGCATGATGATGCCGGTCGGCGAAATGGCGCGAGACATTTTCCTGACCCGCAGACAGGATATTAAAGGCAAAAAATTTAGCGCGGCGAAACGGTTTATGCAGCGCCGCCTTTTTATCGAGGCAAAAAAGCATAAGCGGCGGGTCGAGCGAGACCGAAGTCAGGGAATTAACCGTTAATCCGATAGAGCCCCATTCGGGGTCTTGGGCCGTAACAACGGCGACGCCGGTGGCAAAACACCCCATCGTCTGCCGAAACACGGCGCTGTCTATTTTGTTTTTCATGCGCCTCAGACAAACAGAATTTCCGGTGTTGTTCAACGACAATCATTCTTCAATAGCGTTGCAGGAATTTTGTGGTTAAAATCCGCGCATGCCGAAAACGACATCAACCAGCGAGAACGCCAAAATTAGCCTTGCAGCCCTGCACCTCGCCGCAACGCGAGGGTGGGAATCCGTGACGCTCGCCTTGGTGGCAAAACAAGCCAAGATCCCCCCTGATCGATTGAAAAAACATTTTAAGGCGGTGCCCGACCTTATCCCCCTGATCGCCGAAGAAATCGACCGCATGGCCTTAGCCTCGATGGGAAAAGCAACCGGCGTGGCGCATGATGTTTTGTTTGATTTGCTAATGGCGCGTTTCGACATCTTGCAAAAAAACCGCAAAGCGATTTTGAGCATCGCGCAAGCAGCGCATCGGGATCGCAGCCTATCTTGCGCGCTGGCCCGCGCGACTTTTGACGGTTCTTATCGCCTCATCGACGCAGCCCGCCTCGACAAACCACCACGCCCCATTCTCGCCGCAGGTTTATCGGCCATATATAGCTGGGCCTTTTACGTCTGGCGCAAGGATGAGAGCCGCGATATGGGAAAAACAATGGCGGCGCTGGACCGCACCTTGCGGGTGGCGGGAAAAGCCGCCGAGTTGCTTAAGCCAAAATTTTAGCGGGCCCTCTTTATCAAGGCGCTCTCTTCGGCGTCCGGCGAATAAAATTATGGAGCGGTTTTGTCTCGACGACCGAGACGGCATCGCCGACCGATATTTCGCCGCAAATTGTCGACACAGCGTTTTCCCCGAAAATCGCGCCCTGCACGCGCTCGCCGCCAAAATCCTGAGCAAGAAATTGCGTCGCCGCCAAAGTTGCCAAAGGCTGTTTGCCGGTTTTGATCCCCGTATCCTGATCGATCGTCGTCATCACGCATCGGGCGCAGGGCTTCACTAAAGATAACGCGGCGGAACCGAGGGTGATATTCTTCCATGTATATTCAGCTTCGGGCTGCGTATGGACGATAACGATATTGGGACGAAAACGGCTCATCGGAACAGGGCTGTCGAGAAAGCCGTTCAGTTTTTCAAGCGTTGCCGAAGTTGTGACCAAATAGGGAAATTCGTCGCCGAAGCCGACGGCGTCCACACCCGGATTGACCGCAAAATGAGGATCGCAGAGGCGCAGGTCGCTTTCTTTTTGATGCACCACCGTGACATCTGCTCCCAAAAAACCGCTGAACCAGCGGTTAATCTCCGGCGAGGCTGTGTGCGCGATGGATTCTTTGCCGTGAAGCATGATTTTTTGCCGGTCGCTTCCAACCAGAGACGGATCGAGAATAAGGGGTTCCTGGCCTTCGGCAGACAAGCGCATCCTGTCGGTAATGCCGGCGGCGTTGCGAAGAAGTTCAATTTTGACTCGCGCCATTTCAGGTTTTTGGCGCTGACTGACCAGGGTGCCTACTGCGTCCACGACCATCCAGCTTCGGTCGCCGATCTTGCCGGACATGAGGCCGCGCGGGCCGACAGAGGCGGTGGACAAATCTATCGCCCGGCATGATTTAATGGGATAGAAATGGAGCGAACCGACGACGGGGAAATTATTCATGTTTTTCTTTCTGTTCAATAAGTCTCAAATGCATAAAAATTTGCCGCAGCGTTATGGCTAGACAATACTTTTAACCCGCGAAAGAGTCAACACATGCACCTGTTTCGCCCCCGCCTCTAACAAGACACGCGTGCATTCTTCGACCGTTGCGCCGGTCGTTAGCACATCATCCACCAGCACCAGCGTTTTTCCCTCTATGGACGGAGCGTAGCGCGGCAGCACAGCAAACGCGCCGCGTACATTTTCCTGCCGTTCCTTGCGTTTTCGCTGACCCTGAGTGGGCGTGGCGCGAATGCGGCGCAAGGCATCGGGCAAAAACGGTTTTTGCGCGAGCGCCGCCACTTGTTGCGCCAGCAGCGAGGATTGGTTATAGCGGCGGCGAAACAGCCGGGTGCGATGCAAAGGCACCGGCAGCAACGCATCGGCCTGAGCTATAAAATCGCACGCCGCACGATGCATCCAGACCGCCAAAGCCTGCGCCGCATACGTGCGGTCGCCGTATTTGAAGCCCAATACCAATTTACGGCTGGCATCGTCATACAACATCGCGGCGCGCGCCGATTGATAACGCGGGCGCACCGTCAGGCACGAACCACACAACATTCCGGCCCCCGCCGGAATATCGAACGGCGCGCCGCAACATTCGCACAAAGGCGCAGCAATGAATTGAATCTGTTTCCAGCAAGCAGGGCAAAGCGTCGCCGCCCCGCCCACGGGATCGTCGCAGATCAGGCACAAAGGCGGCAGCAGCAGATCCAGCGCGCGGCGCGCGGTGTTTTTCAGAAACGGAAACATGCACCATTCTGGACGAGCCGCGACAACGCGACAACTGGGAAAAATGTTCCTTGTATTTTCTCGCCCAACGCTCAATATCGTGTCTTGCCTTTTTCGTGGTGATTTATGATTGAATTTGCCGTTCTTCTCAAAATCGTACCCGTCTTCATCCTCGCGCTGATTTCCCCGGGGCCCGATTTTATGATCGTCAGCTCTATGTCTCTGGCCCGGGGTGGTGCCGAAGGGATCAAAGCGGCGGCGGGTATTTCCACCGTTATCATGTTTTATGCACTGATCAGCCTGACGGGCTTATCGGCCCTCTTCGCCCATTATCTGTGGGTCGCGGTAGCACTCCGGGTTTGCGGCGGGTGTTATTTGCTTTATCTGGGTTTTATGATGTGGCGCGGATCATTTTCCGCCCGCGCGTTGATTAAATCCCCTGCGGTTAATATGAAAAAGAAAAGCGCCTATAAGGCCGGGGTTTTGACCTGCCTGACCAACCCCAAGGCGATCGCTTTTTTCGCCAGCCTTTTCGCCATCGCCCTGACGCCCGATACGCATTTCGCGACCAAGGCGGCTTTGGAAATCATAGCGCCTTTGTTTACTTTCCTGTGGTTCTCTTTTGTCGCGCTGGGGCTGTCGAAACCGTCCGTCCGCACCCGCTATCAACGCTGGCAGCATATCATTGACCGCCTGACGGGAACGGTTCTGGCTTTCTTTGGCGTTAAGCTTATTTTGTCGGTGCGGGGCTGAGTTGCATTGCACGGCAAAAAAGCCTATAAAATTGCCAACCTTAGGGAGGTAAAAATGGTCGGACTTAACGAAGAAGATCTGAAGAAGAACGTCAAGGACAAGGACACCTGGCTGCGGTTCGTTTATTTGGTCGTATTCGGCGTGGCTTTTTACCTGTCGATTTTGCTGACCTTTGCCACATCGGTGTTTCAGTTCCTTGCCAAATTATTCAGCGGTTCGGCCTTTGCCGGAATGGCGGAGTTCGGCAACAATCTGGCTACCTATCAGGGACAGGTTACGCGCTATTTGACCTTCGCGTCGGACGAGATGCCGTTTCCCTTCGCGCCCTTTCCGACTAAACAATAAAAACGCCATTAGCCTATAGCTAACAAAGGATTTTCGCGTGAAGCCCTATTACGTGACGACGCCCATTTATTACGTCAACGATGTTCCGCATATCGGGCACGCTTATACGACGCTGGCTTGCGACGTTCTGGCGCGGTTCAAGCGGTTGGACGGCTTTGACGTGATGTTCCTGACCGGCACCGACGAGCACGGGCAAAAGGTCGAGAAAGCGGCGGCGGCGGCGGGCGTCGAGCCGCAATCTTTCACCGACAAGGTTTCACAAAATTTCCGTGCTTTGGCGCAGGCGCTGAACATCTCGAACAACGATTTCATCCGCACGACCGAGGCGCGGCACAAAACGGCCTGTCAGGCTTTGTGGAACGAGCTGCTTAAGCGCGGCGAGATTTATCTGGGCAAATATGCCGGCTGGTATGCCGTGCGCGACGAGGCCTATTACAGCGAAGATGAACTAAAAGACGGGCCCGGCGGCAAAAGAATTGCCCCCTCGGGCGCGGAATGCGAATGGGTCGAGGAGCCGAGCTATTTCTTCAAGCTATCCGCCTGGGGCGACCGTCTGTTGAAATTCTACGACGAGAACCCTGATTTCATTCTGCCCCATGCGCGGCGCAACGAAGTCACCAGTTTCGTCAAATCGGGCATGCGTGATTTATCGGTATCGCGCACGGCGATAAGCTGGGGCGTGCCGGTGCCGGGCGAGCCCAAACACGTTATGTATGTGTGGCTCGACGCCCTGACCAATTATCTGACTGCGGTCGGCTATCCCGACACGCAATCGGACAATTATAAAAAATACTGGCCCGCCGATTTGCATATGGTCGGCAAGGATATTTTGCGTTTTCACGCGGTTTACTGGCCCGCCTTTCTAATGGCCGCCGGATTACCCGTGCCCAAACGCGTTTTCGCCCACGGCTGGTGGACGAATGAGGGGCAAAAAATCTCCAAATCGCTGGGCAATGTCATCGATCCTTATGAATTGATCGGCACCTATGGGCTCGACCAGACGCGCTATTTTCTGATGCGCGAGGTGCCGTTCGGCAATGACGGCGATTTCGCCCGCGACGCGATGATCCGCCGCATCAATAGCGATCTCGCCAACGGCATCGGCAATCTGGCGCAACGCACTTTATCGCAGATCGCCAAGAATTGCGGGGGTGCCGTTCCCAACCCCGGCGCATTCACCGAAACCGATACGGCGTTGCTGCACAAAGCCGAGACCCTGCTGGTTCAACTGCGCGCTTTGTTCGATGTGCAAAGCTTCGGCAAAGCGCTCGATCTTATCTGGAGCGTCATCGCCGATGCCGACCGTTATGTTGATGAGCAAGCGCCGTGGGCTTTGAAAAAAACCGATATGGCGCGTATGGAAACGGTTTTGTATGTGCTGGCGGAAACGCTGCGCATGCTGGGCATCGTGCTGCAACCCTTTATGCCGCAATCTGCGAATGCTTTGCTCGACCAGCTCGGCGTTGCTGTGGCGGCGCGCGATTTTACCCATTTAACGAAAGCGCATGCTTTGAAGAGCGGCACGACTCTACCAGCCCCCCAAGGCATCTTTCCCCGCTATGTGGAGAACCCCAATGGCTGATGCAGTCAAACTGCGCGGACATCATGGGTTGTGCATCCTGACCCATAGCGGCGCAGGTTATACGCCTGACTTCATCGATAATCTCGGCACCCAGATCGAACGCATCAATAAGGGCGCAAATGTTGAAATCGTTTCCGGCCCCGATGATATTTGCGCGGCTCTTACAAAAGAGGGTGCCGTCGCCTGCGATCATGCCAAAATTTGCACCAAGGGCACCGTTATCAAAACGCACGATCTTGCGGCCCTTAAGGACATCTCGCATGAATTGCAGATACCGCCGCTTAAAGCAGGCGATACGCTGAAGCTCGGCAAAAGCGAAGTCAGCCATTTACGCAAAGCATTCGCCGCGGGCAGCGTACGCCGCGCCTGCAAGGGCTGCCCGTGGTATGACGCCTGTACGGAAGTCGCCAACAAGAATTTTGCAGGCGTCAAGCTGATGCCGAAAGCGGTGCCCAAGAAGCCGCCAAAAGTCTCGCCGGGTTCTTAGCCCTTCACATCCGCAGCGACGCGCATATGGACGATCTTCGTGGGGTCCTTAACCGTGCCGTTATTCGACGATGAACCGGCCTTGATCTTATCGACGAATTCCATACCCGAAACCACCTGACCCCAGATCGTATATTGGCCGTCGAGGAAAGAGGCTGGCGCAAAGCAGATGAAGAACTGGCTGTCGGCGCTGTCGGGGCTTTGGGCGCGGGCCATCGACACGGTGCCGCGTACGTGATGTTCTTGCGAGAATTCGGCTTTCAGCTTCTGGCCCGAACCGCCGGTGCCGTCGCCGCGCGGGTCGCCGGTTTGCGCCATAAAGTCGGGAATAACGCGGTGAAACGACAGACCGTCATAAAAACCCTTGCGCACCAGTTCTTTGATACGCGCGACATGATTGGGCGCCAGATCGGGGCGCAATTGGATAACCACACGCCCGTCGGGCAGGTCGAGATAAAGCGTGTTTTCGGGATCAAGCGCGGGTGCAGCGGCAGCGGTCATAGGAGAAACTCCGATCAAGAGGGCAAGGATGAGGGTACAAAAACGAGCAAACATGGAAACCCCGCGAAAAAATTTGGGACAAACGATGATTTGGAATATAAGCAGAAATGGTGGGTATAAACAATGAACAAAAATCGCGCTTTGCTGCTGGACAGGGACGGCGTCATCAATCTCGATCACGCCTATGTCGGCACGATTGACCGTTTTGAATTCATGCCCGGTTTGTTTCCGTTTTTACGCGCCGTGCGGGATTTGGGCTATCGCATCGCCATTCTGACCAATCAGGCCGGAGTCGCGCGCGGAAAGTATAGCGAAAACGACTATGCAAGCCTTACCGCGTATATGCTGGCCGAATTGCGGCGCGAGCAAATTCCCGTCGAATTGGTTTTGGCCTGTTTCGAACATCCCGACGGCACCGTTCCCGCCTATACCCGCGAAAGTTTCTGGCGCAAACCCAATCCGGGTATGGTTCTGGAAGCTGTTCGCCGCCTCGACCTCGACCCCGCCACTTCCGCATTTCTGGGCGATAATCTGCGCGATATGCAGGCGGCGCAGAGCGGCGGTATTGGACATTGCCTGTGGCTGACTGCGGAAAAGGCCGCCGCACCTGCGGGCGTGACGCTGGTCAAAGATTTTTCTGAAGCACTCAAAATCTGTTTACAGTCTCACTGATCTGTCTGTCTGAACTCTGCCGGGAAATTAATGCCGGTGGCAGAATCGGTATGGATGCCACCCAAATTCTTCAGATAAAGATGGAACGCGACCGAAGTGCCGGAACTGAGATCGAGGCGCGTGGTATCGGTATGCGAAAGATTAACGCCGAAGGCCAGACATTCGTTGACGTAAGTAAGGGCAGCGGAGTCGCTTATGGGGCCCGGGTTGGGAGAAAAATTCTGTACATGCGCGCCGGTCAGCGTCCAGTATTTATTAAAGGTCGACGATATACCGAAAGTTATTTCCTTGACCTGCTCAATCGTATTCGTGGTCGTCGTGGTTGTAATGGGCATGCCGTTTTCGACACCAATGACGTTCACAGAGCTTACGCTGTCTTCATAAGCCTGAAGATAGTTGACCGACGGACGAAAAATCGGCTCGCCGGCCGACACATTCACATCCTGCCGTTGCGGCGAGAAATCGCTTTCGGACAGGCGGAACCCGTAATTGGCGTTAAACCAGTTGACCGGCGCAAAATCGATGCGGCCGACATAATCGGAAAAATGGTTGTTAAGTCCCGATAAAGCGGGAAGATCGCTGTTAGAACTGAAATCATAGCTTTCGCCGCCGAAAATATCGACACGCCCGCCTGAATCCGTCGTTATCGCATTACGAATGCCATAGGTCGCACGACTGCCGCCTTCGATCAGATCATTGCCGGTGAAGCGGTTGGGCGAGAACAGATTGGTTTCGTCGAATTCGAGATCCTGGCTGTCTTCGTTCGGCTGTTTGGCGATTGTCCGAACATCGGGGGCGACGGTAAAGGCGGCGATTGGCTCCATAATCTGCTGATATCCGTCGCCGCTGCGCCCCATCGGATAGCGCGCGACGACATTGGCTTGTTCAAATTGCCGCGTGAACACAGCCTGATCATAGACGGGGCCTGCGCCATTATTCCCGACCACATTATTGGCCCAATAGCTGTCGGTGCGCAGCAAGCCGGACACAGTCGTTTCCAGCCCCGTATCCGATATGAGCTGCCGCTGCCATCCGCCATTCATCGACAAACGCCGCGTGTCGGGGCCCTGTTGCGCGAGCGCATCGCCCGTATTATCGCGCGACGTTATCAGCGTACTGCCGTCGAACGACCAGCGCCCGCCCCATGCCTGGCCGGGATCGCCCACCGCGCTGAAAGTCGCCGACGGGAGAACCAGCGGTTCCGAAACGTCGGTACCGGGCCGCAAATCCTGAAAATAGTAGGAATTGAGCGCCGTGTAATCGCGCCCGCTAAACCCTTCGACATAGGCGCGGCTTTGGGTCTGGGCAAGCGACGATATCTGATAGCGTTGCAGATAGCTTTTATCCGAGGAATACTGCAGGTCACTGCCGGCGCGCCAGGTACTGTCGATGTCGTAGACATAGGTGCCGAACATATCGCCACGTACATGCTGGCCTTTATTCAAGCCGGCGTCATCGACCAGATCGGCTTGAACGATCGAGCCGTTGAGTTCTAATTTGCCGTTGGCAAACCGCTCGCGATATTCGGCGGCAAGCTGAAGCGTGTCGGTCTCGTTGAAATTCGGGGTCAAGGTCAAATCTTTGTCCGGCGAAATATCGAAATAATAGGGTGTTTTCGCATAAGCCCCGACATAGGTGGAATAGCCCGCCGTCGGCGCCAGAAACCCTTGCAAACGCTTCACCGTCGGATCGGGCCCCGACAGATAAGGCGTATAGGCGACCGGCAAGCCGAACATATCGAGGGTCGCGTCATGATAATAGATTTCATGTTCGTCGTTATCGTGGGTAATGCTTGTGGCGCGCATCTGCCACATCGGCGGTTGATCCGGATTTTCGCGGCATACGTTACAAGCGGTATAAGACGCCTGATTGGCCAATGAATATCTTCCCTCGTAACGCTGCATCGTGGTTGCGGCCATACGCGAATTGTCGGGAAACAGGATGCCGGCATTTTCGGCGAAAGCCTGCTTCATATCGCCGGTGATTTCCTGATGCTCGGAAAATTCGACTTCGCCCGTCGGCATCAGCAGCGCCACATGCCCCTCGGCGACCATGACGCCGGTATTCTGGTTATACGTCACCTTGTCGGCATGCAGAACGTAATCGCCGCGCACGATTTCGACTTTGCCGGTCGCGGTCATGATGTTGGTATCGCTGTCGGAATGCATTTGTTGGGCGGTGATCAGTGTTTCGCCCACATGCTCTGGCGGTGGCTTGCCTTCCTTGGGGCGCGGCACGGGCCCGACATAGCCGATAGGAAATTTGCCGGGCGGCTTCTCTACAGGCGTTGCGTCTTGAGACGGCACGGGCCCGACATAGCCTAAAGGCAATACAGGCGGCGTATCGGCCAAACATGGGGCCGCAAGCGACAGCATAAACACATAAGCTGCCGCAGGCGCGAATCGCTTGGAAAGGGTGCCCACACTCATGCCTCAAGAATTGCCAGAGGCATCGGGTTCCGGCAAGCCTTATTAGGGTTCTTAACCCTTTGATTTCACGGGCGCGGCCGGGCGACGGAGAAAAGCGGGCAGGTCGCTGTCAAAACGGTCTTCGCCCGGTGAGGACGTTGCCGGTTGTGGCG
>JBAVWC010000005.1:0-2351 GCA_049697595.1 Alphaproteobacteria bacterium | reverse complement strand
TCTCTATATTCAATAATCTATCGACAACGCTACGCCAGTTATTTTTTAATGTCAAGCGATTTTTCCAAAGAAAATACTTCATCGGTCAAATCGTCCAACTCGGAGCCAAGCCGAACCTTGCCTGTCTGTTCCGTCAGAACCTGTGTCACTCCGCCTTGATTCATGTTCACATTTGCCTTGCCGGTCACCTTTCCATGCTGCAATTGCGACTGAATATAAGCAATTGCCTCGGGAACACGGTCCTTGTTTCGTAGAGCTACGGTTTCCCTGTAGGAGACAATCTTCTCCCGCTTAATCACTTCAATTCCTAATTCCTTCTCAATATCTGTGCGGGTGTCCAAATGATCATCTCCTTTAGCTCGATTTGTTCACTACTCTAACCTGCCCTGATTGCGATCCTTTCATGGCTGGTTTTGGACTTTTCTTTCCAGTTTGCTTTCTTCCACCGCCCTTGCCTTGCCCTGGACCTCCCTGCTGCTGTTCAGGAGGATGCAAACCAAGTGATGCTGTCTTATGTGCCAATGTAGCTTCAACGTCTAATTTCCATTCCGCATCTTCGAGCTGCTCTTCCTTCCAACGTTCATGCCTTACCTGATAGTCTGGAACTCCAATTTTTTCCATTGTGGTTTCCAAATCGACAGGAATCTTCTGCTGAAGGAGCATGATTTGCGTCATTCTCTCAGTCAGGTGCGTTACGTTTAGCAACTGTGCAGGCGTATTGATAACCTTCAGCCTTTCGCAGAACCATTTCGCCCTATCCTGCCGACTGTGAGCACTGACATTCTCCTCGTCCTCTCCGGGTAGATGCGATGGAACCAAGGAGTTTGGATCATTGTCAAAAGTCTCGACTCCAACGCTCTCCGGGCCAATCATATCCATCAGCATCTGAGGAGTGAAGTATTGCGCAATGTTGTACTTCAGCATGTTTGCGTCTTTGGAGTTGGCAATCCACTGATTCAGAGCGATACCCTTTGCTACAGGTCCAAGATTCTCGACCATCTTGTCGAATGCCTGGTCAGACATGTTTCCCTTTACTTCGCGCATAGAGGAAATGTCGGTAAGACCGAGGGCGCCTTTAATTGCAGCGCCTAGCATATCGACTCCCTTGAAGTCCTTCTCATCTACATCTACTTCAGGGGGAAGTAGAGATTTTGTCCACTTCGATGGGTCTCCCTTGCCACCGACTCGCACGCCTTGTGCATGGAGAAGATCCAGCTTGTCCATCTGTGTACGCGACACTCCAGTCGATACATCGGTTCCAAGAGGAGGGTCTTTGCGAACCGATAGAACGGTATTAATGTCCGAAAGGCGATCACGGCGAGCCACTTCAAGTCCTTTGACGCCAGACACGATGGAGTAGCCCATCGGCGACCATACCCAGTCGTTTACGTCATGCTGAGTCACAGGAATCTTTGCGTGCCAGTCGAAGGCTGTATCGTCGTAAAGCGGAACTGGAC
Organism: Alphaproteobacteria bacterium; assembly: GCA_049697595.1. GTDB lineage: Bacteria > Pseudomonadota > Alphaproteobacteria > UBA9219 > UBA9219 > CAIXLI01. Next base: position 894 of record JBAVWC010000005.1, on the reverse strand, counting down.
AGGATGGGGAAGTGATGACAAGCCGAAGGCGAGGATACATACGGCAGTCTTGCAGCTCGGCTTTGCGGGAACGCGGCAGGCCGGAATCAGGATCAATCGTGACGATCAAGTCGCCAAGTGTAGGAACCTTGTATCCCCAGGTCGTTCCATCTACGCCCATCTGCTGCGTGTATCCAGTATCGTTGATACGCAGATCGTGAATGAAATGATAGCGAATTTCAGTATATTTATCGACCCATTCGGATGTATTCGACCCACCAAAGCGCCAGCGGTCATAGAACTCATAGCGCCGAAGCATGTTTTGGGTTACGTTCACTCCTGAACGTGAATACTGAGAAATCGGGGTAAGCCACTTTTGGAACTGTTCAAACCGCGCATGAGCTTCTGCCAGACCCATAGGGAAGACAATCGTACCCGCATAGGCGTCGTCAATGTCCGCGTTGTGGGGTAGCTGGTCAGGAAGGAACTCGCGCGGCCCTAAAGCCTCAAACTTGATCTTGGCAGTTCCTCCACCATGCCACGGGCGAGAGAACTTCTGCCACTTGTATCCACGGCCAAGCATGGCCCACTGGAGAGCCTTGCGAGTGTTCGGAACGTAGAGCGAGTCCCAGAACACGAACTTGAAAATGTCGTTGTAGAGAGCAACTGTTTTCTTTGATTGCTCCGCCTTCGACCCCATCGTTGCAATCTGGCGAAGATCGGTAATCGTCTCGACAAACGAACGTATGTCAGGCTGGAGAAGATTACTGGGCATATCCCGGTCCTGTCCGGTTCCCATCAGAAGCTGAATGTCGTTTGTAAGGTTTGCGATGCCGGGTTGATTCTGTACCCAGTTGTCTCCCTGGGCGGTGAGATCAGACATAAATCCAGCGATGTATTGTCCGGGCATCTCCC
>JBAVWC010000004.1:0-9168 GCA_049697595.1 Alphaproteobacteria bacterium | reverse complement strand
GGCTAATACCGTGGAAATCGAACGTCTGTCCTCCGCACCCGCTGGCGCGTCTTATATCGGCAATGGCGGGCGCACGCTTGAAGATATGGTGGTCGAGCTGATGCGGCCTTTGCTGAAAGACTGGCTCGACAAAAACCTGCCCGCCGTCGTCGAACGGCTCGTGCAAAAAGAAATCGAACGCATCGCGCGCCGGACGTAACCTACCTCCGCTCGCGCATGATCCGCGCCTTGTCGCGCGCCCAGTCGCGGTTTTTGATTGCTTCGCGCTTGTCGTGTTTGTGTTTGCCTTTGGCGAGGCCGATCTCGATTTTGGCAATACCGCGTTTGTTGAAATAGATGCCCAGCGGCACCAAAGTCATCCCCTCGCGCTTGACCGCGCCCAGTAATTTGTTGGCCTCGCGCTTGTGGAGCAAAAGCTGACGCGGGCGACGGGTTTCGTGCTGCAGATGGGCCCCCGCCTGTTTGTATTCCGGTATATAGGCGTTGAGCAGGTAAATCCCGCCGTCTTTGGGCCCGGCGAAGGCCTCCTGAATGCTCGCCTGCCCCGTGCGCAGGGATTTGACCTCGGTCCCGACCAGCACAATGCCAGCCTCGACCGTGGCCTCAATGAAATAATCGTGCCTCGCGCTGCGGTTCAGCGACACGTATTTCTGCGCCAATGCGCGTTCTTCGGCTTTTGTCGTCATAAAGCCTGTTTACCTTAGGCATTTGTTGGCGTCTATCTGTGAATCTGTTAAAGGCTGTGGCATATAGACCTGCCGCACCCCATATCCTGAACAATGTCACGTTTTTCCCTCATCCTGCTTTTCGTTGTTTTGCTTGCAGCACCCGCGCGCGCGGTCGATACGGATGCCAAATATTACCACCGGGCCTTTGCCGCGCTTGAATCCAACAATGCGCAACAGGCCGAAGCTTTGGCCGAGCGTGGCCCTGACCAGCTCCTCAATAAAGTCGTGCGCGGCTACGCAATGGCTTTGCCAGGCAATGATTACCCGTTCGAGGAACTGAACGCCTTCATCACGGGCAATCCCGGCTGGCCGGGACTTAAGGGCATCCAGATGATCGCCGAGCAGAAAATCCCGCCCAACGCCGTACCTGCACAGGTAGTGGCGTGGTTTTCGGCGCGCCCTCCTGTAACCGTTGCCGGCTTTTACCGTTATGCGGACGCCCTGAACCAGACCGGTATGGCCCAAGCCGCAGAAAACGCCGTTCGCGCCCGCTGGATTAACAATGATTTCACTGGCGACGAGCAGACCGTTTTCTATGCCCGTTATGGCGCATTGCTGGATCGCGACACGATGTGGGCGCGGATGGATCGTTTGTTGTGGAAAGAGGACGATGTCGAAGCCCGCCGCCTGATACCCTATCTCGACTCCACGGATGCGAGCGTAGCCGGGGCACGCCTCGCGCTGGCTAACCAATCACGCGATGCGGAGATGTGGCTGTCGCGGGTGCCGTCGGGCGGCCAAAACGACCCGGGGCTGCTGTATCAGGTTCTGCGCTGGCGGGTGAAGAACAATCTCGACGATGATGCCGACGATATTTTGTTGCGCGCTCCGGCCAGGATCGCCGGTTCCAATGCGGGGGCCGAGGCGTGGTGGGATCAGCGTCAGGTAATGGTGCGTCGTGCGATTGCGCGCCGTGATTACGATCTCGCCTATCGGCTGGCTTCAGAATACGGACAGACAGAGCCTAAATCTTTGGTTCAAGCTGAGTTTCTAAGCGGCTGGATTGCCTTGCGTTTTATCAACCAACCGACTGTCGCCCTCAAGCATTTTCAAACCCTGTATGACAACGCCTCGACCCCCGTTACGCGGGCGCGGGGCGCTTATTGGCTGGGGCGGACTTACGAAGCCCTCGGCAACAAGAACGCCGCCGAGCAAGCCTATGAAGACGGAGCAGCCTTCAACACCGCCTATTACGGACAACTGGCTGCGACGCGGCTTTATGCCAATCCGGTTCTGACGGCCAAAGCCGATCCGCCTCTGCCGGAAGCAGCGCACCGCGCCTTGATGTCGCGCGATATTCTGCATGCGATTGTACGCCTCTCCGATATCGGCGAGCCCGAACGCGCCCATACTTTCTTCCACGCCGCGACTGAATCCGCGACCGAGCGCGCCGAATTCATCGTCCTGACCGAAATCGCCGCCCATATGCATCGGCCCGATCTGGGCATTCAGGCGGTGAAAGCCGCCGCGCAGAAAGATATGCTGATTGAAAATGGCGGCTTCCCGCTGATTAGCATGCATGTGCCCACCCCGCCTGAATCCGCATTCACCCACGCGCTTATCCGGCAGGAAAGTATGTTTAATCCCGATGCCGCCAGCGGCGTGGGCGCGCGCGGCCTGATGCAATTGATGCCGCGCACCGCCAAGGAAGTCGCCAAAAAAGCAGGCGTCCGTTACAAGGAAACGCTGTTGTCTGACCCCGCCTATAGCATGAAACTCGGCACCGCCTTTGTGCAGGAACAGATCGAGCATTTCAACGGTTCCTATATTCTGGCGCTGGCGGGATACAATGCCGGGCCGGGGCGCGTGCATGAATGGCTGAGCGAATTCGGTGATCCGCGCAACGACAATATGGATCCGGTCGATTGGGTCGAACTTATCCCCCTTCAGGAAACCCGCAATTACGTCCAGCGCATCATCGAGAGCCTGCAAATCTATCGCGCCAAACTGGCGGGCGGCCAATCACGTTTGTTGATTATCAATGACTTGCGGCGTTAGACTCTAGGACTCGATTATCTTCCGTTTGTTTGCTACAGTATGCGTCCAGTCACGGGAGAAATTCATGACCACAGAATGGATATACCTTTTCGCCGGAGCGATCGCTCTCTCCGCCGCAGGTTTTGTCTTCGTCGCCGTGATCTGGCTGCGCAAATTGCGCGAGACAGTCTCGACCGCCCTGACCGAAGGCGCGGGCCAGCAAATCCGAACCGCGCAGCGTTTAAACCAGTCCATCGCCCAATTGCAAAAACAGCAAGACAACTATACCCAGCAAATTAACGTTCTGGCGCAGGCGGGCGTACGGTTGCAACAGGAACTGTCCAGCATCTCGAACCGACTGGACAATTCGCCCGCCGAAGGCCAACGCGCCGGGCGTCAAACACTGCATTAGGACACCCCCTCCCAACATGCCCACTCCCTCCGGCTACGCCCGCCATTTTGTTGCCTGTAACCAGCACGATCTAAGCCGCTTTACCCCGCTTTATATCGGCGAGCGTCGCTATGGCTTTGTGGTCAACGAACTGGCCGCTTTGCTGCCGCGTGAAACGGGCGTTTTCGTTCCGCAGGGCGACGGCATTGCACTCGCTCCCAAATTCGATGATTTCGCCACGCGTAGCGAAGCCTTGATGCTGGCCTCGCGCTGGATCGCGGCACGCTATGGCAAACCCTTGCGCAACTAAATGTACGCCGTCATCGAAAATTGGGGCGACGATCCCGCCGCGCAAATAGACCGCGCCGCCGTTCCGTGGTTCGGCGTGCGGGCCTGGGGCGTGCATGTCAACGGCTTTACCCGCAAGAAAGACGGCCTCTATCTATGGATAGGCGAACGCGCCGCCAGCCGCCCTGCGGACCCCGGCAAGCTGGATAACCTGATAGGCGGCGGCCAGCCCATCGGCCTCACCGCCGAAGAAAACCTGTGCAAAGAGGCCAAGGAAGAAGCGGGCATCGACGCACCGCTGGCCCTGACCGCCAAACCCGCGCACACGATCGATTACCTGCTGGAGCGCAACGACGGCCTGCGCACCGATACTCTATTCATCTATGACCTCGAACTGCCCGAAGGCTACACGCCCCGCAACACCGACGGCGAAGTGGCAGCCTTCCACCTCATGCCCCTCGCCGAAGCCGCCGCTTTGGTGCGCGAGACGGACAAGTTCAAATTCAACTGCAATCTGGTAGTAACCGATTTCCTGATGCGGCAAGGGTTCATTACGGCACAGGATAAGGAATATGCGGAATTGGCGAAGTGGCTAAAGAATTAGAAATTCGTCACCCATACATCTCCTTCGCCCGCGCTTCAAACGCCGCGACCATTTTGCTTAACGCTTTATCAAAGAAAATGCTCATCGCGGCGCGCAGCAAGGGCGAATGGAAATCGAAATCGACGTGGAAGGAAATCTCGCAGCCTTTGCGGCCTTTGGATTTGAATTCCCACGCGTTCGACAAATGCGATAACGGGCCGGAGCGGTACTGCACCGTAATCGCATGCGGACGGTCGAGCGTCACTTCGGAGATAAATTTTTCCTGAAACATTTTATAGCCGATGACGAGATCGGCCACGACCTTGTTCTTGTCGCGCGACAAAATATGCGCCGCTTTGCACCAGGGCAGAAATTCGGGGTAATGCTCGATTCCGGCGACAAGATCGAACATTTGACCCGCACTGTATGGCAAAATGCGCGTTTCTTGATGTTTGGGCATATGTTAAACATTACGTGCTAGGGTTCTGGGGTTAAACTACGCTTCCTATCGCCATTCGGAAAGTCCCTAGATGTTCCTGGTTTTTATCCTTTTCGCGCTTTTATCCCTATCCGGCGCGGCGCAGGCGGAAACGGGCGTCTACACACAGCCGTCAGCCGCCGACATGGCCGACATAACGCCGGAAAAAGCGGCGGAACTGAACCGTTTTTACGACCTGCGCGACTACCGCGTCGCATGGAATTTGTCAGATGACGCGGCGATGAAAAAGACGCTGGCTTTCATCGACTCGATGCAAGCGCTGATCGACTATCACGGGCTCGATATAAACGCATATCCGTTCGACATCATGCGCCAATTGACGACAAGCAAGTCCGATGCCGACAAGCAAAAACTGGAATGGATGATTACCGAAAGCCTTCTGCACCTCGCCCACGATCTGCACGGCGATTCAACCGATCTGGAAAAGCTGTATCCCGGCTGGACGCTCCACCGCCATAGCGCGGATATTCCCGACTTGCTGAATACGGCGATAACGGACGGCACGCTGGAAACGTTTTTTGCACAAATCGCGCCGCAAAACCCATCTTACAGCGCCCTGACCAAAGCTCTGCAAACTTACAGGGCGGTCGCAGCCCAAGGTCATTGGCCGACAGTCCCTCTGGGCCCTCCGCTGCACCCGCAAGACAGCGACCCGCGCGTTGCGCGATTGCGCGCGCGATTGGCGGCAGAAGGTTATGTGACAACTTCACCCGATGGCCGCGATGATTTTTTCGACGATGAATTAAACAAAGCTCTTATCGCCTATCAAACGCGCAACGGATTGCAGCCCGACGGTCATGTGGGGCCAAAAACACTTGATGCCCTGAACACATCTGTCGCCGCGCGCATCGACCAGATCCGCGCCAACATGGAACGCTGGCGGCACATGCCGGAAGATTTCCCGCCCGACCGTTACACGCTCGTCAACATTCCCGCATTCACGGTGACGATTGTCGAAGACGGCAAGGAAGTTTATCAAGGCGACGTCGTTGACGGGCGCGAGGATAGAAGAACGCCTTTCGTCGCCAGCCGCATTGTCAATATGGTGGTCAATCCGTCGTGGCATGTGCCGGTTAGCATTGCGCGCAAGGATATCCTGCCGAAACTGCAAAAAGATCCGCATTATCTGGAAACCCTCGGCATCGTTATCACCGGGCGCGACGAAGACCCCTCGGGCACGACGATAGACTGGAAAAACACCCGCCCCGACCAATTCAATTACCAGTTGCGCCAGGTGCCGGGCGATTTGAACAGCCTCGGCCAATTAAAGTTCAATTTTACAAATCCCTTCGATGTCTATATGCACGGCACGCCGCATCAGGAGCTCTTTGCGAAGCCGGAACGATCTTTCAGCTCCGGCTGCGTGCGTTTGAAAGACCCTGTACGAGTCGGCGAAATTTTACTAAAATACAACAAGGAAGGAGACGGCTGGCCTCAGCAGCGCATCGAGGACGAAATTGCGGCGGAAAAAACACATTTCGTCACACTCACCAAAACAATGCCTCTTTATTTCCTGTATTGGAGCGTTTTCCCCGACGCCGACGGACAGGTAAATTTCCGAAGAGATCTATATGGTTACGACTCCCTTCTTATCGAAGACATGAACGATCGAGACGATCAACCCTCCGACAATCAGTAATCTCCCTATTGAATTTCTCCCGCGCCGCACCTAACTTCTCCCTACAACCAAACTCCCCAATGGTTCCAAGCATGAACGAAATTATCGACAAAACACGGCGCAATTTTATGGGAGCGGTAGGCTTGACCACGCTCGCCTGTGGCGTCTCCACACCCGCTTTGGCGCGGTGGGTGAGCCCGTCTTCCGTTCCTTCGTCAAAGAACGCCGTACGCGTCCTGTCGTTCCATAACCTCCACACCGACGAGAAGCTGCAAACCGCCTATTGGAAAGACGGCGCCTATGATCGCGCCGCGTGGGGCAAGATCAATCATATTCTGCGCGACCATTATTCGGGCGATGAACATATTATGGATTTGCGCCTGATGGATTTGCTGCATGACGTTCAAGCCAATCTGCAAAGCGACCGCGTGATCGAAATCATTTCCGGCTACCGCTCGCCCACCACCAATAACCGTTTGCACGAAGCCAGCAACGGCGTCGCCAAAAACAGCTTCCACATGCGCGGAATGGCCATCGATGTCCGTATCGACGGCACCACCCTACCCCTCCTACATAAAACCGCGCTCGCCCTCGACCGAGGCGGCGTCGGCTATTATCCCGACTCGCAATTCGTGCATATAGATGTGGGGCCGGTTAGGCGCTGGGGTTAGGCAGTCTTCGCCAAGCGCGCCGCTTTCAACTTCTGGAAATCCTCGCCCGCGTGGTGCGAGGAACGGGTTAGCGGCGAACTCGACACCATTAAAAATCCTTTGGCGCGGGCCAGCGTTGCGTAGCTTTCGAATTCTTCGGGCGTTACATAACGGTCAACGGCGGCGTGTTTGGGCGTCGGTTGCAGATATTGGCCGATTGTCAGGAAATCGACATCCGCCGCGCGCAGATCATCCATAACTTGCGAGACTTCTTCTCTACCCTCGCCCAATCCCACCATTATGCCGGACTTGGTGAAAATCGTCGGGTCCTGTTCCTTGACCCGCTTCAGCAGATTGAGCGACGTGAAATACCGCGCCCCCGGACGTATCGTCGTATAAAGCCGAGGCACTGTCTCCAGATTGTGATTGAAAACATCAGGACGCGCGGTCGTTACGATTTCAATCGAGCCTTCTTTTTTCATAAAATCGGGTGTCAGCACTTCAATCGAACAATCGGGCGATGTTTTGCGAATACGCGTGATGACTTCCGCAAAATGCCGCGCCCCGCCGTCTTCCAGATCGTCACGATCCACTGATGTGATAACAACGTGATGCAACCCCATCGTGGCGACGGCTTCGGCGACATGTTCCGGCTCATGCGGATCGAGCTGATCCGGCTTTCCGGTCGCCACATTACAGAACGCGCAAGCGCGGGTGCAGATGGCGCCCAAAATCATAAAGGTCGCGTGTTTCTGTTTCCAGCATTCGCCGATATTGGGACAAGCCGCCTCTTCGCAAACGGTGTGCAGCTTCAGTCCGCGCATCAATTTGCGCGTTTCCATATATTCGGCGCTGGTGGGAGCCTTGACGCGAATCCAGTCCGGGCGCGGCGGCGATATATTATCGGGCTTATGCGCTTTTTCCGGATGACGGACTCTGGTATCGAGGATCGTTGTCATACAATGTTCCCGCAACTCAAAAGGCGGCGCGATGCCGACTGTTCACGGGGCATAGTATAGCTCTTACAGCACGATGCGCCAACTCTTAAGCGGGTATGGCACCGCAGGCAGTTCATCCATTCACGTCAAGACTTTAACGTTTGAAATGAAATGCTACGGTTGACCGTGTAGGGGGCAACCCTGACAGGAGGCGCGACCTCAAAGGGAACAACGAATGGAGCAACCCTAACAGGAGGGACGGCCCAAGAGGGAGCAACATAGGCATCATCATCCTCACTCGCACTGCTGGAAGAGGCAGACGATTCAGCGGCGGAATCGTCTTCGGAAGACGAGGGTGATTCGGCCGAAGAGCTGTTATCCTCGGACTCAGAAGGACTGGTCACAGATTCATCACTGGACTCAGAGGGGTTGGTTGCAGACTCATCGTCAGAGCTAGAGTCACCGGGATTTTCAACCACCGTTCCCTCCGGTTCTTCGACCGAAGATTCAGGCTCTTGAACTTCGGTTCCATTGGGATCTTCAACATCAGTCCCATTAGGATCTTCGACCGTATCCCCATTCGATTCTTCAACCCCATACCACTTGGTTTCGTCAACCGCTGCTTCATCAATTTCTTGAACTACAGCTTTATTAGGTTCTACAATCGCCGATTCACCCAAATCTTCAGCCTCGATTGCTTCTGGATCAACTGACGTTCCGGTCGCACGTGGCCCTGCGGCAGCGGGCGGCGGCGGGGCGGCGGCATAGGCGGTAGAGTATGGAGCCGCATAAGGGGCTCCATAATATACGTTAGTCGACGAAGAAGGAGACATCATTGTGAGGAAAAGATACGGCATCATCCAGTCGGTATTATTTTGAACCGACGCGTTTGTGTTCTGCTGGCCGGAATTGGCCTGTGCCGTCTGGGTACCGCCCTGACAAAATTTGCTGACGAGTCTATTCACGGCATCAATATCGACGTTCACACCAGCCGGAAATGATATCTTAGCTGGCTCACTCGAATCGCCACAGGTCACCGATACATCGCCCCCACCAGACAACTTGATTGTCCCGGTCTTGTTGTCCTTCTGGCACGCCGTAAACATGGACAAAGACGCAATGGCAGCGATGGGGATTATATTTTTATTCATGTTGTTCTAATGCCTTCTCTAATAATTGAGGGTTATTTGTTAATTGAGGGTTATTTGTGCGCTTCCAATATCATAAAAACTTGAAAGTAATAATTCAATTTTATGCCCGACAAAAAAATCTTTTCCCGCCGATCCACCGCAACCACTTGCCATAGACAGATCACAGAAATGGCAATGACTTATTTGGTTAATCGAGGAATGCTCCAGCCACCCCAGACTTGTGCGACCTGACACATAGGGGACAGAACGTACCGGACACATGGGTTACACTTTTTGCCTAACATTTAGGCAGGAGGTGGCGATGCCATGGAAGGACGTTACAATAATGGACGAACGGATACGCTT
>JBAVWC010000003.1:0-1676 GCA_049697595.1 Alphaproteobacteria bacterium | reverse complement strand
TGATAACAACAGAAGGCTTTATGACTATGAGCGATATCGCAGAACGTGTGAAGAAGATCGTTGTGGAACATTTGGGCGTCGATGCCGCCAAGGTCACCGACAACGCGAGTTTCATCGATGATCTGGGCGCGGACAGCCTCGATACCGTCGAGCTCGTCATGGCTTTTGAAGAAGAATTCAGCGTCGAAATCCCCGATGACGCAGCTGAAAAAATCGCCACCGTCAAGGACGCGATCGATTTCATCAGCTCGAAGAAGGCAGCGGCTTAATCAGTCGCCCCGCCACTTTTTTTCTTTCTTTGAAAACGGAGTAAAGAAATGCGCCGTGTCGTCGTAACTGGCATGGGAATGGTTACGCCCTTGGGCGTTGGGCTTGGAGTCAACTGGAAGAAGTTGATTGCAGGCGCCAGCGGCATTGGCCGCATCACGCATTTCGATCCTTCGGAAATGACCTGCCAAGTCGCGGGCCAAATTCCGCGTGGCGACGGCGAGGGCGAGTTCAATCTCGACCGTTTCGTCGAGCCCAAAGAACAGAAGAAAATGGATACCTTTATCCATTACGCGATCGCCGCCGCGACCGAGGCGATCAAGGACGGCGGCTATGTGCCGCAAACCGACGAAGAACGCGACCGCATCGGCGTGATGATAGGTTCCGGCATCGGCGGATTGAACGAGATCTACGAAACCTCAATCGTCCTGCACGAAAAAGGCCCGCGCCGCGTATCGCCTTTCTTCATTCCGCGCAGCCTCATCAACCTCGCCTCCGGGCAAGTTTCAATTCAGCACGGCTATCGCGGGCCCAACCACGCGGTCGTCACGGCTTGCGCGACAGGCGCGCATGCAATCGGCGACGCCGCGCGATTGATCGCAATGGATGACGCCGACGTTATGGTCGCCGGAGGAACCGAAGCCGCGATTTGCCGCGTCGGCATCGCCGGATTCTGTGCCCTGCGCGCAATGTCCACCGGATTTAACGACCAACCTACCCGCGCTTCGCGCCCCTATGACAAAGACCGCGACGGTTTCGTTATGGGCGAAGGCTCCGGCGTCGTGATTTTAGAAGAATACGAACACGCCAAAAAGCGCGGCGCGAAGATTTATGCCGAACTTGCAGGCTACGGCCTGTCGGGCGACGCGCATCACATGACCTCGCCCGCCGAAGACGGCAACGGCGGTTATCGCGCGATGCAAATGGCGTTGAAGCGTTCCGGCTTTAATACCGACCAGATCGACTATGTAAACGCCCACGGCACCTCAACCCCAATGGGCGACGAAATCGAAGTCAAAGCGGTGCGCCGTTTGCTGGGCGATCACGCATCAAAAGTCATGATGTCCTCGACCAAATCATCGACCGGACATTTATTGGGAGCAGCGGGCGCAATCGAAGCAATCTATTCGATCAAAGCCGTAACCGACGGCCTCATCCCCCCGACGCTCAATCTGGAAAACCCGTCCGAAGGCGTCGAAGGCATCGACCTGGTTCCGCTGAAAGCCAAAGAAAAGAAAATCAAAGTCGCCTTGTCGAATTCATTCGGCTTCGGCGGCACAAACGCCTGTTTGATTTTCAAAGCGGTTTAACTTTCTTTCGTCATTCCGGCGCAAGCCGGAATCCAGATTGAAAACTTTTGGTTTCTTTCTTTGCGGTTAGAGTCATAAGACGCGCGGACGCGCTTTCTG
>JBAVWC010000002.1:0-11119 GCA_049697595.1 Alphaproteobacteria bacterium | reverse complement strand
CAATAGGTGCAGCCCGGAATATTCGCGGTGTTCAACGGATGCACGCCCTTGACGCCCGCGATTTTCTCGACAGCGATCACGCCTTCGTGGCTGGCTTTGTGCGCCAGCCACGGTGGCCCCGCGACATCGCCGATTGCGTACAGTCCCGGCTCACCGGTTTCGCTCCACTGGTTGATAACGACATGCCCACGATCAATTTTGGCTTTCGTATTTTCCAGCCCGATATTTTCGACGTTCCCCGTGATCCCGACTGCCATAATCACGCGGTCGACGGTCAGCGTCGTCACATTGCCGCCCTGCTCGATCATGGCCGTTACATTGTTCGCGCCTTTGGTCAGTTTCTTGACAGTCGCGCCCGTCATAATCTTCATCCCCTGCTTCTCGAACGATTTGCGGGCAAAGGCCGAAACCTCTTCGTCTTCCACGGGCAGGATGCGATCCATAACCTCGACCACCGTCACTTCCGCGCCCAAAGTGCGGAAGAAGCTGGCGAATTCAATGCCAATCGCCCCCGACCCGACAACCAATAAAGATTGAGGCATTACATCAGGTTGCAAAGCTTCCTTATATGTCCAGATCAGCTTCCCGTCCGGCTCCAGCCCCGGAAACACTCGCGCCCGGGCGCCAGTCGCCAGAATAATATTCTTGCCCTCAAGCTGGGAGGTCTTGCCGTCAGCCGCCGTCACCTCAACCTTGCCCTTACCCAGCAAAACCGCACGGCCTTCGACCACTTCGACCTTATTCTTCTTCATCAGATGCTTGACGCCGCCCGACAATTGCATTGATACCTTGCGTGACCGTTCGACGATTTTCTTAAGATCAAAGCTGAAGTCCTTGACAGTAATGCCAAATACGTCCGCATGCTTGATAAGGTTCAAAATCTCTGACGAGCGCAACAGCGCCTTGGTCGGAATGCATCCCCAGTTCAGGCAGATGCCACCAAGTTGTTCGCGCTCGATCAGCATAACCTTCAACCCAAGCTGAGCCGCGCGTATCGCCGCAACATACCCGCCCGGCCCGCTGCCGATGATGATGAGATCGGTTTGAGACATGGAATTTCCTGTTTCTACGTTAAACGACGAGGCTATAGGGCTTCTCAATCAGCGGCTTGAACGCGGCGAGGAACTCCGCCCCCACCGAGCCGTCAACCGCGCGGTGATCTACCGACAAGGTGCAGGTCATCACGGTGGCAATCGCCAATTGTCCGTTCTTGACAACGGCGCGCTGTTCACCGACCCCGACCGCGAGGATGCAGGATTGCGGCGGGTTGATGATCGCCGAGAAGCTCTTCACCCCAAACATGCCGAGATTGGAAACCGAAAATCCGCCACCCTGAAATTCTTCAGGCCGCAATTTGCCGTCGCGGGCGCGGGCCGCCAGATCCTTCATCTCCGCCGAAATCTGCGCCAGCGTTTTGGTGTCGGCTTTTTTGATGATCGGCGTGATCAGCCCGTTGGGTGTGGCGACGGCAACCGAAACATCGGCATCCTTATATTGCAAAATCGCGTTGTCGGTCCAGGATGCATTCGACGCCGGAATCTTCTTCATCGCCAAGGCCGTGGCGCGAATGATGCAATCATTCACCGAAACCTTTGTGCCGCCCGCTTCATTCACATGCTTGCGCAGTTCCAGCAAAGCATCGATCTCGCAATCAATCGACAGATAGAAATGCGGCACCAGTTGTTTGGATTCCGTCAATCGGCGCGCGATCACCTTGCGCACACTGCTGTTCGGCAAAGCGTCATAAGCCATTCCCAGCTTGTCGGCATAATCCCGCGCATCGATACCCTGCGCCGGAGCCGCAGCCACAGTTCTGGAGGATTGCCCCTGCGCCATTCCTGCATTCGCCAAATCGCTTTTCACGATGCGCCCGTTCGGCCCCGTGCCGCGCACATTCTTCAAATCAATCCCCGACTGTTCCGCAATGCGCTTTGCAAGCGGGCTGGCGACGATGCGATCACCTGAATGCACCACAGAAGCAACCGGAGCCGCACTTCCCTTCTCCCGCACTGCGGGAGAAGGTGCCCCTGCGCTTGCAGGGGCGGATGAGGGAGTGTTAGCCACAGGAGCCGCATTCGATTTAGGGGCCGCTGCCAAAGCCACCTCCACACTCTCCCCCTCGTCGGCCAAAATCGCGATTACCGCATTGACCTTCACCCCCTGCGTGCCCGCAGGAACCAGAATTTTCGCAATCGTTCCCTCATCGACGGCTTCGACTTCCATCGTCGCTTTGTCGGTTTCGATCTCGGCGATCACTTGCCCGGCTTTGACAACATCGCCCGGTTTCTTCAACCATTTGGCAATATTGCCTTCCGTCATCGTCGGCGACAAAGCAGGCATAAGGATTTGGGTGGGCATTCTAACTCCTCAAGGAAGGCAAATTGTCTTGGATATACGCGAACAGTTCCCTGCCGGAAGCAGGGCGTAGGACATGCGAAACGACTTCTCTGTGGCCGATGAGTTTTTTCTCCGGCTTGCATCTTCCCGACTCATCCGGCGAGCCGTACTTCCATCCATATACTCTCTTTTTTTGGATTTCCTCAGCAACCATTACCACTTTCGGAAACTTGTCGGTCGACAAGCTGCCAACATAGTCCAACAGAGCGGAATTTGCCTTCTTTCTGATTTTTCTTTCGGCAACTTCCTTCATGCAAAGCTGCAAAGCCTCGATGATAACATCCTTGGATGGCAGCGGCAGTTTGTCATGGAGCCCTTTCGGCGCGGGCAGCCTGACCCGCATATTCGCCTCTGTCGTCTGATCCCCGCTGCGCAAAAAGACCGCATAACTAGCCTCGCCCACACCCTCTTGCGGGCAGCAATTGTCTAATCTCCGGACTCTCGTCACCTCGGCAGCGCGGAAAGAAAGTTCACTCATCTTGATGCGCCTTTATATGAGGGATCGGCTCATGCCGCCTGACGATAACAAACTTTGCGGACGGCTTCGATAATATGCTCAGCCTGCGGCAAGGCCAGCTTTTCCAAATTGGCGGCATAAGGCAACGGAACATCCAACCCCGTCACGCGCACAACCGGTGCATCGAGATAATCGAACGCCTGTTCCATCATCACTGCCGCGATTTCCGAACCGATCCCGGCGAAGGGCCAGCTTTCCTCGGCGGAAACGATGCGATTGGTCTTGCGCACGCTGTTGATAATCGTTTCCGTGTCCAAAGGACGGATCGAGCGCAAATTAATGACTTCGGCCTGAATGCCTTCTTCGGCCAGTTTTTCTGCCGCCTCCAGCGCATAGCCGACCATACGCGAGAATGCGACAATCGTCACATCGCTGCCTTCGCGCATAATGCGGGCTTTGCCGATTGGAACGGTGAAGTCTTTATCGTCCGGCAGGTCGAAGCTGTGGCCGTACATCATTTCGTTTTCAAGGAAGATAACGGGATTGTTGTCGCGGATCGCGCTTTTCAGCAAACCCTTGGCATCGGCGGCATCGTAAGGCGCCACGACTTTCAGCCCCGGCACATGCGCGTACCAGCTGGCATAGCATTGCGAATGCTGCGCGCCGACGCGCGAAGCCGCGCCATTAGGCCCACGAAACACAATAGGGCATCCCATCTGCCCGCCCGACATATACAAAGTCTTGGCTGCAGAATTGATGATCTGATCTATCGCCTGCATCGCGAAATTCATCGTCATGAATTCGACAATCGGCCTCAACCCGCCGAACGCCGCACCGACGCCGATCCCGGCAAAACCCATTTCGGTAATCGGCGTGTCGATCACGCGCTTCTCGCCGAATTCTTCCATCAGGCCATTGCTGACCTTATAGGCACCGTGATACTGCGCGACTTCTTCGCCCATCAGGAACACATTCGGATCGCGGCGCATTTCTTCGGCCATCGCGTCGCGCAACGCATCGCGCACCGTCAGCTTGATCATATTGCCATAAGATTTTTCCGCCGCCACGGGTGCCGCGACAGGTTGCGGCGCAGATGCCACCACCGACAAAGCAGGTTTCGGCGCTTCGGCCTTTGCCACAGCCCAGGGTGCGGGCGGCGGCGCATCTACCGCTTCCGGCTTTTCTCCCTCTTCCAGAAGAAGCGCGATCAGTTCATTGACTTTGACGTTTTCCGTTCCGGCGGGAACGACGATTTTGCCCAGCACGCCTTCATCGACGGCTTCGACTTCCATCGTCGCCTTGTCGGTTTCGATTTCAGCGATGACCTGACCGGCCTTGACCTTATCGCCGGTACTCTTCAGCCATTTGGAAATCTTGCCTTCCGTCATCGTCGGCGACAAAGCAGGCATCAGGATTTGAATGGTCATAAGATTATCCGTGGTTAACTAGGAGCCGTACATCAGTCTTTGATAGCGGTTTGCCATAACGGTGGTCGGACGCGGAGTCAGACCTTTGATCGTTCCCGCTTCCTTGCCGTCGCGGGCAACGATGTGGCAAATCATGGAACCTTTTGGAAAAACGGTACCGCTACCGCTGCCGCGCGCGGAGCCGCTTTCGCCGTCTTCGGAATCGTCTTCCTCGTCATCTTCCGGGCGTTCATCGGAGTTAGCGGCTGAAAAAATGCGGCCGCCTTCGATATGCGCGACAACGCCCCACCCTTGGGAGAAAATGGTTTCCACGATGCCGTCGGGAGTCATAACGTCGATCAGGGGTGCGCCGGGCGTGACCATCTGACCTTCGGTCACATGCCGCCCCATCAGCCCCACATATTCGTTTTCAACGCAGACGGAAAACATTAGTCCACCAAAATGTCTGTCCACAATTCCGACGGATCGGGCATGGGACTGGTTTGCGCGAATTCGGCGCTGTCGTTGACGATATCTTTGATCTCGCGTTCGATCAGCTTGAACCCTTCTTCGGTCAGAAGCTTCTCCTGCATCATTTGCGCGCGCAGCGTTTCAATCGGATCGTGATGGCCGCGCCATTCTTCGACTTCTTCCTTAGTACGGTATTTCGCCGGATCCGACATCGAATGCCCGCGATAGCGATAGGTTTCCATTTCCAGAACAACCGGCCCCTTGCCCGAACGCGCATGCTCGATCGCTTCGTCGGCGGCGGCGCGCACTTTCAGCACATCCATACCGTCGACTTTTTTGCCGACAATGCCATAGGGTTCGCCGCGTTTATACAATTCGCCCGCCGCGTGGCGCGCCTGGGCCGTGCCCATGCTGTATTTGTTATTCTCGATCACGAACACAACCGGCAATTTCCACAAGGCCGCCATGTTGAAGGTTTCATAAACCTGTCCCTGATTCACGGCTCCGTCGCCGAAATAAACCACGGAAACATGCCCGTCATTTTTGTATTTATGCGCGAACGCCAAACCTGCGCCAAGCGGCACCTGCGCGCCGACGATGCCGTGACCGCCGTAAAAAGCTTTTTCGCGGCTGAACATATGCATCGAGCCGCCCTTGCCGCGAGAATAGCCGCCGCTGCGCCCGGTCAATTCCGCCATAACGCCGCGCGGTTCCATTCCGCAAGCGAGCATGTGCCCGTGATCGCGATAGGACGTAATCACGGAATCCCCTTCGCGTTGCGCCGACTGCATGCCGACAACGACCGCCTCTTCGCCGATGTAAAGATGACAGAAGCCGCCGATCAATCCCATACCGTAAAGCTGGCCCGCTTTTTCTTCGAATCTGCGGATCAGGAGCATGTCGCGGAAATAGCGCTGCATCTCTGCGGCACGGTCTCGCGGGTTTTTATTTGATGCGGACATTTGTGTGTCTGTCATGAGTGCGAACATAGAGTTTCTTTCAACTCCCTGCGGCTCGAAGAACCGCTGGTTACATGCCCGCATGAAGTAGAACGAGTGGACGAATTTTTCAAGTTATCTTTTACTTTCAATGCATTATTATTGCGGCGCACCATAGTTTGCCGCAATGCCGCCACATTGCCGGGGATTGAGCCGTTACGGCTTGGGGGGCGCAGGATTTGGCTCCTGCGGCTGCAAAATAATGATTTCGTTGGGTTTGGAGTAATTCAACGTTTTACGTGATTGCTCGTCCAGCAAATCAGGGTCGAGGCTTTCCGGGCGCATCAACCGTACGCGATGATCCAACGCATCATGTTCTTTTTGCACGTTGGTTAAGGTTTCCTGCGCCGCATTCACTTCGTTCTGCAAATGCATCTGCGCAACCCAGCCGCGCTCGCCTTCGACTGTATGATAGAGGAAATACCCCACCAGACAGGCCCCCGCTGCCGACGCCAGCATCTGCCATGTGCGCTTGGCGACGATCATGTCAGGTCATCAGAATGGAATTGCCCGCGAAACGCGCTGTACGCCCCAGTTGTTCCTCGATGCGGATCAACTGGTTGTATTTCGCCAGCCGGTCGGAACGGGATAAGGAACCCGTCTTGATCTGCCCGCAATTAAGCGCGACAGCCAAATCGGCGATTGTCGAATCTTCGGTCTCGCCGGAACGATGAGACATCACGGTGCGATATCCCGCCTTGTGTGCCATTTCGACCGCTTCCAAAGTTTCGCTGAGCGTACCGATCTGATTGAACTTGATCAAAACCGCGTTCGCCAAACCACGGTCGATGCCGTCGGCGATGCGCGTGGGATTGGTGACGAACAGATCGTCGCCGACGATCTGGATTTTATCGCCCAAAGCCTCGGTCAACATTTCCCATCCTTCGAAATCGTCTTCGGCCATACCGTCTTCGATAGAGAAAATAGGAAAGCGCGCGCAAAGATCGGCGTAATAACGCACCATTTGCTCGGCGTTCAAAATCTTGCGTTCGCCCGCCAGTTGATAGCGGCCCTCTTTATAAAATTCCGTCGATGCGGCATCGAGCGCCAGCATCACATCCTCGCCCGGCAAATACCCGGCCTTCTCGCACGCGCGCAGGATGAAGGTGATCGCTTCTTCGGTCGAAGAAAGCGCGGGCGCAAAGCCGCCTTCGTCACCGACATTGGTATTATGCTTCATATCTTTCAGAAGCTTCTTCAAGGTCTGGAAAATTTCCGATCCCATGCGGATAGAATCCGCGCAGGTTTCAGCGCCGACCGGCACGATCATGAATTCCTGAATGTCGATTGGATTATCGGCATGCGCGCCGCCATTGATGATGTTCATCATCGGCACCGGCAGCAACGAAGCCGAAACGCCGCCGATATAACGATACAAAGGCAATTGCGATTCCTGCGCCGCCGCTTTCGCCACGGCAAGACTAACGCCCAGAATGGCATTCGCACCCAAACGCGATTTATTCGGCGTTCCGTCCAGTTCGATCAATGCGGCATCGAGCCCCATCTGGTCTTCCGCATCCATGCCGATAACGGCCCCGGCTATTTCTTCGTTGACCGCTTCGACCGCACGCAAAACTCCCTTGCCGCCATAACGCGCCGTATCTCCGTCGCGCACCTCGACCGCCTCATGCGCGCCCGTCGATGCGCCCGAAGGAACGGCAGCGCGCCCAAACGCGCCGCTCGCTAAAACGACATCGACCTCGACCGTAGGATTCCCCCGGCTATCAAGAATTTCACGACTATGCAGCGCTGCGATATGGGACATAAGGCCTCCGGTAAGAATGGAAACAGAGAACAACACAAGACGGGCACGAAGACAAGAGCCGCCAGCACAGGTTACGGACGAGGCGCCCAGAAAAAATTCTTGGCCTTCAATTCCGTTTCTCCCAAAACTGTCCTGTAGGCGACCAGACCGCCGTCCTTGCCCGACCCATAATCGACGCAGGCAACCCTGTCTGTCAGGGGTTTCGGATCGCCCTTCTCCCATATGTGGCCTATAAAAATTTTGACCTCAGGGGGCAGAGCGCGCAACCCGCTCCTGATTTCCTTGACCGCAGGCTGTGCGTCCTCCTGATTGTAGGGGAGGGTTAGAAAAGGCACGTTATCCGGCATGCTGGCAAAAGCTTCGCCGAGGGTAGCGACGCTTTCTTTCCACCACGCGACGCGGGCAAGGTCGCGGCTGTGGCCTTCCCAGTCGAGGTAACTCAATCCATTGCCAAGTTCGTCTTCCGGCCCGCTGATAAGCATATCTATCGCCGCGCATAAAGGCGAACTCTTGTCGCCTGCTATATCCCAGCCTTTGTCCGTCAACCGCCCGTCTGCCGTTATGCAATCGTGCCGCTGCAGCAAATCAATCGATTGCTGATGCCAGCAGGCATGCACAAACCGGTAATTTTCCTTTACCAGAAAAAGCGGCAAAGTCTTGAACCATTCGATTGTCTCTTTATAAAAAGCAGGGTCTGCTTCTACTTCCTTCAGAAACTTTTCATGCTGCTTACGATTTTTCTCTGTGTGCGCCCGCTTGAATTCGCCGGGCTTGCGCGGATCGGGCGTTGCCCATAAAACCGCGTTATATTCATGATTTCCCATAACGCTGGCGGCGATGCCGCGTTCGACCAGATTGCGTGCCCGCTTGATGACTGGCCCGTTTTCGCTTCCGCGATCAATGAAATCGGCGGCAAAAATGATCATTCTGCCTTCGGGATGCGCGCGAAATTCCCCGTCTTTCAAAGGATATCCCAAATGGATCAACAACCGATCCAGCTCTTTCCCCTTGCCATGCACATCGCCGATCACGTCATACATAAACACCTCCCAAAAACGCCCTAAAATATGGATTGGATGTTACCCCTATATCCCCCGCCTGTCTAGAAATAGGTGCGCGAAAGCAGCCGCATCCCTGCGGTTTGCCCCCGGGGTGCACCCCATACCGCTCTAAGATGCAAATATCGAGGCTTAGGCCGGAAGATTCTTATTGCGGTTCCATTTCCATGCCGCCAGCAGAATAGCTATGCATGCCTGAATATAAGGCGCGAAAAGCAATGTCGGCTCAATAGGTTTTACCGATGTCATATGACCAGGCATTATACGATCATGAAGGTTCAGCAGAGGAAGCAGGAAATTTTTTCCCGCGTCCCAATGCAACACCGAACACAAAAAGGGCAAAAGCCCGTAAAGCACCACCAAATAAAACAGGGTGGCCTGTTTCGCGCGGCGCGTATCCAAAGACAGCTTAAAAAAGTGCAAAATGGCGACATCGCGTATGGAGAAGCACAAGACGATCCCCACAAAGGTCAAAAGAGCCGACAGATCGACCGCTGTTTTCAGCAATACAATCGGCCACGCCGCAGCCAGAAGGCAAAGCGGCAAAGCAACCAGCCAGCGCGGGCAGGTAGCCCACACTTCCTTGTAATTTTTTTCCGCGATGAGGGTCGATAACTTCCTGTAAGACACAAGCCCCCAGGATTCCCAAAAGGCCATAATGTAAAAACACGCAATCGAAAAAGCAAAGGGCGTCATTGAGCGAAGCACTGCGGGAAGATCCTGAAGAGGATCCAGCCTCGCTATAGGGCTCCCCCCTCCTCCTATATGAATCAGCCAAAAAGCGACAAAACTTATCCATAGGATGGGGGTATTCTTTTCACCCATTTGATAACGCATCTGCCAATAAATGCCGGCAATGCACCAGCCCAATAACGACAATGCGGTTATAAGTTGAAAAATCCCGGCGTCACAACTCCATCCATACCAGTCGATTGTTTTAGGCATGAGGCCAGCCATTCTTGGGGTCATCAAAATATCGCTTGCATTGCCGCCGATAAAACGACCTACAATAAAAAGACCGACAATCAGATAACCAAAGGCCCGGTATTTTCTATGCGCTTTCGTATTTCCCTGAATGGAAATAAGGCTGCTTAAAAGTGCGACGGCATGCACGGTCAACGCGGCCGTTATAATGTGAATGGGGGCAATCATGCCTTCCCTCTGCCAAAGGCCGCTGCCGCTATAAGGCAACGTTATGCATATGATGATAAAAAGGATAATGCCTCCGTACCACGCATAGCTCGGCGCGCCGAAAAGCTTGCCGACCGTCAGGCTCCACGGCGTAAGGGCGGAAAGTCTTTGGAAATCCCATGTATTGTCGTTAACCTCATCGACAACCGAACTCGCGGCCTTATATCCGCCCCATAGGCTGACGATAAGGTAGAATAATCCGAACGACGCTAAGAAGACGTTTTTGACATCTTCTCCGTCACTGCTGGCGTGGGAAACGGCCAACAGGATCAAAGCTAGAACCACAGGCATAGCAATTGCGCGATGCCACGAGAATTCGAGCCACAGGTTCCGTTGAATTTCAGGATTAAGACGCATGGGAATTATCTTTCTTGTTGCCAAGCGAAAGGTAAACATCTTGCAGCTTCTCAGGGCCGCTATCGAACCCGGTAACGGGAGCCCCCTGTTCGACCAGCCGCTTCAGAATATTCTGCCGTTGCGAACCGTCGCCGGAAAAACGACACCGAATGGAGTTGCCACTAACAACCGCCTCTGAGACACCGGGCAATGCCGACACCAGCGGCAAATATTTTCCAGGATCTTGTGCAAAACCAATGCGAACAATCTCGCCCTGTTCATTTGCATCTGCGATTTTCCGGTGCGTCACCACCTTGCCTTCGCGCAAGACCAGCATTGTTGTGCAGTAATCTTCCAGTTCCGCCAGAATGTGCGATGAAACGATAATCGTCATTCCTTGCGCCTGTAGATTCTTAAGCAAACCGGAAATCTCGACACGCGCTTCGGGATCAAGCCCTGCCGCCGGTTCATCAAGCAACAGAAGTTTCGGTTCATGAATTATGGACTGAGCGATGCCCAACCGCTGCCGCCAGCCGCGTGACAGGTTTTTTGCCTGATGATTGAGCCACGGCCCTAATTCCAGCAAACGCGCGGCCTTCTGCACTTTTTCTTCGATCCGGTTTTCGTTAATCCGGTGCAGCGAGGCGGCGAAAAGAAGGCACTGGCGCACCGTTAAATCTTCATACAGCCCGAAAAAATCCGACAAATACCCCAAAAGCCTGTGAACGGAGCGAGGCTGCGCGGCGACATCAATACCCGCGATCCGAATGGACCCCGAGAACACGCCGTCCAACCCGGCAAGACACCGCAGCAATGTAGTCTTGCCCGCGCCGTTCGGCCCTACCAGAGCCGTAACGCTTCCATCGGGTATGTCAAAGGAGACATCCGTCAAAGCCTTTTTGTCGGCATATTCGTAATTCAAACCGCGAACTTCGATCATAAACAATACCCGGCAATTAAGGTTACGCCCAAATGTACGAAGATGTTTATGAAGAAAACGCTAACTCAATTCCCGCAATAAAAAAGGGCGCGGTTTAAGC
>JBAVWC010000001.1:0-43688 GCA_049697595.1 Alphaproteobacteria bacterium | reverse complement strand
CAGCAGCGCCAGCGGCCTGTTCCAGTTCACCAAACAAACCTGGCTGCATATGGTCAAGCAGTACGGCGCTCAATATGGCCTCGGCAACTATGCCTCGCAAATCACCACCGATGCCAACGGCCATATGACCGTTTCCGACCCCGCAGCCAAGCAGGCGATTTTGGCTCTCCGCAACGACCCCCAATGTTCCGCCGTAATGGCCTGCGAACTCGACAAGCAAAACGCACTTTCGCTGAAGCAGAATGTCGGCGGCAAAATCGGCGGCACGGAACTTTATCTCGCGCATTTTCTCGGCGCGGGAGGTGCTAGCGATTTCATCAACACAATGCGCAGCGATCCCACCGCGACTGGAGCCTCAGTCCTTCCCGAAGCCGCCGCCGCCAACCCGTCAGTCTTCTACGACAAATCCGGCGAGCCCCGCACCGTTCAGCAAATCTATCAGCATTTCGCCCAGAAATTCGGCAACGGCACGGTACAGATCGCCAAGGCCACATCGCCAGCCCCCACCGCAGCTTCTTATAATGTTGCAGCCAATACACCCATTCAGATCAATATGCCCAACCTGTATGGCTCGTCGGTGTCATCGGCGAACCTCGCCGCCGCAACGGGCACGGCGAATTTGGGCAATATAACCCTCGCCAGCTCCTCGACGATGTTCAGCGCGATGCTCCTCGGCCAAATGAACAGCGGAGCAGGCAACGCCGCCACCTCAGCCCTCAACGCGATCAACCAGAGCGACGATAAGAAGAAGAACGCTATGTCGATCCTCTCCGCTGTGGCGTAAAAATCCATTCCCGACCTCTCAAAATTAATCCTATGTGAGAAACCAGATTCCAAAAGAGCGGAGAAATTCCCTCCCCCTTGTGGGGAGGGTTAGGGAGGGGGGTGGCGAAGCCACCTTTGGGCAACCCAACAAAATCCTTGAAAATATGAGCCTGCGGCTCACCCCCCTCCCTGACCCTCCCGGGAGGGAAGTCCCGCTACACCGCTTCCGGCTCGCCTCAAAATATTAACCAAGAATGCCCCCTATCTTAGGCATTCCCCGTAAGAAATAAGGCCGATGAAGGCAATTCACGCCAGATTATGTTTGAACGGTTCCCTCCTTTTCGCTATCAACAGGCAATGGATTAATGATCCAATTTCAACGATGGAGATACAAATGGCAGAATATAAAAAAGGCGATGATTTGGCAACCCTTGAAGCCTTAAAGAAAGAAGCGTTCAAGCAAGTTTTTCATCGCAATAACGCGGAAGATGTGCGCGCCGCATACGTGCTGGCGTTCGCAGAGCTTGTAAAAGCCGAACAAGCGCTGAAGAGGCCTAGTGAACCGAAAGCACTGGACCCCTACACTATGCCCGGCGGTATGGGCAGCTAATACATACAGTAAGGCTAATACGCCAAACAAAGGGCAATGCCTACGCATTGCCCTTTGTTTTTTTCAGCGCTGCTTGCCCACCAAGTTTGCACCGCCCCTCAAAACCGCCTATAGCTATCGCAATTCACCCATAAAAGGCATTTCTCAATGAACAATTCGCGTA
Organism: Alphaproteobacteria bacterium; assembly: GCA_049697595.1. Classification (GTDB taxonomy): domain Bacteria; phylum Pseudomonadota; class Alphaproteobacteria; order UBA9219; family UBA9219; genus CAIXLI01. The sequence goes on along the minus strand of JBAVWC010000001.1, from coordinate 42,150 downwards.
AGCATTCGCACCGTCCACCAGATGACGCGCTGTGGTATCTGTCATTAGGCGGCGCGGGCGAGATCGGCATGAATCTCAGCCTCTACGGCACTGCGGGCAAATGGCTTATGGTCGATTGCGGCGTGACGTTTGGCGATGAAACGACTCCCGGCGTCGATATCATCGTTCCCGATATCTCCTTCGTCGCCGACAACCGCGACGACATCGTCGGCCTCGTCATCACGCACGGGCACGAAGATCATATCGGCGCTATCGAACATTTGTGGGCGCAATTCCAATGCCCCGTCTATGCGACCAAATTTACGGCAGAACTGATCCGCAACAAACTCGGCTATTCCGATTTAATCCGCAAAGTCAAAATCATCGAAATCCTTCCCGGCGGCAAGTTCGAAGTCGGCAGTTTCAATTGCGAATTCGTCCCCGTGACGCATTCCATACCCGAAGCGCAAATGCTCGTCCTGCACACGAAACACGGCAAAGTCCTGCACACGGGCGATTGGAAATTCGACCCCGATCCAATCGTCGGCCTCGTCAGCGACGAAGCGCGCCTTAAGGAACTCGGCGTCGAAGGCGTTATGGCCGTCATCGGCGACTCCACCAATGCGCTGGTTCCCGGACATTCCGGTTCTGAACGAGGCGTGCAAGACGAATTCAACCGCCTGTTCCGCACGATCGACAAACGCATCGTCGTCACCTGTTTCGCCAGCAACATCGCGCGCCTGAAATCGATCGTCGAAGCCGCGCGTCATTCGGGGCGTTACATAACTTTGGTTGGGCGTTCCTTGTGGCGCAATGCCGAAGTCGCCGAAGATTGCGGCTATCTTCCCGAATTCAACGATTTCCTCAGCGAAAACGAAGCGATGCTTTCCCCGCGCGACAAAATCGTTATCGTTTCCACCGGATGTCAGGGTGAAGCCCGCGCCGCGCTCTCGCGCATAGCGGTCGAAGACCACCCCGAAATCGAACTCGATGCCGGAGACACGGTCATCTTCTCCTCGCGCGATATTCCCGGAAACGAAAAAGACATCGCTCGTCTGCAAAACCGCCTGATCGCCAAAGGCATCCATATCATCACCTCCAGCGATCTGCCCGTTCACGTTTCCGGCCACCCGGCGCAGGAAGAACTGACGAAGCTTTACCAATGGACGCGCCCGCATCTGGTTATGCCCGTCCACGGCGAAGCGCGTCATCAGGCCGAACATGCCCGTATCGCGCATGAATGTCAGGTCAAGCACACGCTCATTCCCGCGAACGGCCAAATCATCCGCCTCGGCCCCGGCATTCATGAAGTCGTCACCGAAGTAAAAAGCGGCCGCTGGGGATTGGACGGCAAAGTCCTGCGCCAGCTCGACGACAGCGTCGCCAAAGACAGAAAGAAAATGGCCTATAGCGGCGCGGCAGTCGTTACGCTGGTTATGGATGAAAAAGGCAAAGTCCTGCGCGAACCGCAAGTATCCTTGATGGGATTAATGGAAGGCGAGGGTGAAAACGACGTTCACGGCCATATTTCCGCAATCGCCTTCGACGCCGTCGAAGCAATGCCGAAATCCACCCGCATCGACGATGCCGCCGTCCGCCACGCCGTCGCCGTCGCCGTTCGCAAACATCTGAACGAAACCCACGGCAAAAAACCGGTCACGGATGTGCATGTGGTCAGGATTTAAGAAACGCTAATAGCGGCTATTCTGCTGTCGCTTCCGCATGATGACGTTCGTCGGCGGGGCGATATTCCTGCATCCGCGTCGCGCGCAATCCGCGTACGCCGTGACGGTCGAGCAGATTGAGCCACGAATGGAACTCTTCCTCCGATAACCGATACCGTTCGCAGGCTTCGTTGAAAGTCAGCAATCCGCTGCGCACTGCGGCGACGACTTGCGCTTTGCGGCGCGTTACCCACCGTTGCGTATCGGGCGGTGGCAGGTGATCAAGTTCTCTCTCGCGTGAGATGCGAACGATCTTGACTTGATCATCGACGGTGGTGAAAGCAGGGGTATGGTGGTTCATTCTAAAGCTCCTCAAAAATATATCGGTGTAGAATACGATTCTGACAATACGCCCGAATCTTTTAAAATATGGCTAATTGGTAAGGTTAAAATTCAGCAACAAGTGTGAAAAACCCTAAAGAATAAGAAGGAGTTGTTCGCAAATTAAGATGAAATTAAAACCTTATTCACCAATCGCGCGCTTTCCGCATTAAGGTTAGCGCATGCCGATTTTCACATAACCCATTAAAAACCTGGGTGGCCTGCCACCCGAAGCACCCTTAGCGTAGGGTGGTGCGCCCGAAGGAATTCGAATCCCTAACCTTCTGATTCGTAGTCAGATGCTCTATCCAGTTGAGCTACGGGCGCATCGCAAGGGGCGCAACCTAACCAAAAAGACACAGAAAAGCAAAAACTTTGTTCAAAATCTCTTTCATTCTGGTTTTTTGGTCTTTTTTGAGCCAAAACCGACATTGTCTGCCACCTGCCAGAGTTAATCTATGCCTGAAACTCCTCCCGCACTTTCCGTCGTTATCCCGATGCTGGATGAATCCGGCAATGTGGAACCCCTGATCGCAGAGATAACGGCTGTCCTGACCGCCTACGCCCCCGTAGGAGAGGCTTTCGAGATTATCTGCGTCGATGACGGCAGCAAAGACGAAACCGTGCAGGAAGTCCTCAAATCGCGCCAAAACAACCCCCATGTGCGCCTGATCCGTCACGCCAGGCGCCTAGGCATGAGCGCGGCGCTGCGCAACGGCATTCGCCGCGCCCGCTCCACCTGGATATTAACAATAGACGGCGACCGTCAAAACGACCCCGCCGATGCGCCCCGTTTAATGGATCTCGCCTGGGCGAAGGGCCGCGAAAAGAAAATGCTCGTCGCCGGAATCCGCGCCAACCGCCGCGACACGACTGCCAAACGCCTCGCCAGCCGTTTTGCCAATCTTATCCGCAAAACGCTGCTCAACGACAATTGCCCCGATACCGGATGCAGCCTGAAACTTTTCATGCGGAATTCCTATCTGGAACTTCCGTTCTTCAGCGGCCTGCATCGTTTTATGCCCGCGCTGATGAAACTCTACGGGAATGAATGCCTCTTCACTCCCGTCAACGACCGCCCCCGCGAATTCGGCGTAACTAAATCCGATTTCCTCGGACGCGCCATTCGCGGCACCTATGACCTTCTGGGCGTCATCTGGCTCAAGCGCCACACGCCCGCCCCGGAACGCGGCGAGGAAATGCGCTAATCTACCCACATCTTCATGCCGCATCCGCAAAGCATGATAAGCGAGACCAGCATCCCGATATTCACAAGATTTTTTTTCATAATCGTTCCTACCAGATATCGATGCCGCACGCGCTCAGCGCGAGGAGCGAAAGTATCAAGCCGATATTCACAAGTGTCTTTTTCATGATGCGCCTATAAGTGAGAAGGTTGAGTTATCCGTCAGACACTCCCTACCGTCGCCAGCAACACTCCGCCAAACCGAGCAGCAAAATGATCAATGCCGGTGTCAGCGCATATCTTATGGTCTTCTTCAGAGAGTTTTTCATCGAAGCCCCCATAGGTTGGATCAGTAAAAATTCTGACAACTCTATCGGTACGCCAATTCCCGCGCGCTTATTTGACATTCATCAAAAAACTTCTATCGGCAGATCAGATTAAATCTGCCCCGCCCGCGCGATCGACCGCGCATGCACGCCCAGCACACCCAGGAAACCTTCTGAATCCTTGTGATCGAACGAGCCCTCATCCTCCATCGACCCGTCGCTGGAAAACAGCGAATGCGGAACGTCTGTGGCATTCACATACGAAACGCTGCCTTTGTAAACCGAAACGGTAATCGTTCCCGTCGCCAGCTTGCTGGCTTCCGCAACACCCTTGCGCGCCATTCGTGTCGCGACATCGTTCCAATAGCCCTGATACAACTGCTTGGTGATCGTCGCGGAGAGAGTGGCAAACATCTCATGCGCGCGCCGGTCGAGAACCAGTTGCAACAAAAACGCATAAGCCGTTCCCAGCAATTCCATCCCCGGCGCTTCATAAATGCCGCGAGACTTGACGCCGACAAACCTGTTCTCGACCATATGCAGCCCGATCCCAATCCCGTGTTTGCCGCCGATCTCATTGGCCTTCAACATCGCCTGCAACGCATCGACCGATTTCCCGTTAATCGAAACCGGCATGCCTTCTTCAAACCGCACCGAAAATTCTTCCGCTTTGTCGGGAGCCTGTTCCGGCCACACGCCCATTTCCGGCGTTACGAAATGCGCCGGAGTCTGCAACGACTCCAGCTTCCCGCCCTCATGCGTCAGGCCCAGCAAATTGGCATCGGTGGAATAGGGCTTCTCGCGCGAGGCCTTGATCGGCAAGCCGTGCTGTTCGCAATAATCGATCATCTGCAACCGCCCGCCGAAACGGCTCAAAAACGCTTCGTCGCGCCACGGCGCATAAACGCTGAAAGTGGGCTCCAGCATATTGGTGATGAGTTGAAACCTAACCTGATCGTTGCCGCGCCCCGTCGCGCCGTGGCTAAAAATTTTCAAGCCGCGCTTTTTCATCTCCGGTAAAATCCCCGCCGTCGTCACTTGCCGCCCGAACGGAGTCGTCGTCCAATACCTGCTCTCGTAACAAGTCTGCGCCTGCACGCCCTCGATGCCGATTTCCGCCATCTGCTTCTGCAAAGGCACGCCGACATAATCGACGGCCCCGCAAGCCCGCATGCGTTTTTCTATCTCGCCGAAATTCGTTTCGTCCGGCTGCGCCAGATCGGCGGTAAAGGCGACGACCTTCACTCCCTGTTCCGTCAACCAATGCGTAATCGTGCAACTGTCCAACCCGCCCGAGGCCGCAAAAGCAATCGTCTGGCCTTTTAATTCTTTAACATTCATCCGAAATCTCCGACACAAGAGGGCAGGGGGAACCCTTATTTTTTAACAGCCCAATCGACATAAAGTCGAGCCCTGTTTCCGTCGTTAACAATTTTCCTCAACTAATTCCATTGCGCTTTACGATATTCCGTGTGTAGCATGGTGGGTGCAGGTAAATTTGAAAGGAATTGTTTTATGGATGATCCTGAATCTGTTTCGCCTAATTCCGAAGAGCAAAAACCCGTAGATCCGGATTTCAACCCTGCACCCGCCGAAGACTGGATAGATCACTATCTTCAGAACATCATTGATGCTGCCGATACGCAACTCAAGCGCGCATCCGTTCCGCCCAATGCCGAAGAGCAAAAACCAGCAGAGGCTGATTTCCGTCCCATACCCGCCGAAGGCTGGCTCTATCACTATCTTCAAAACCTCGCCAATGCCGCCGACACGAAGCCCAAGCGCGAAGCCATCGCGCGCGGCGTCGTCGACGCTTTGAGAACGACACATGACGCGGCCATTTTAATCAATCTTGTCGGTGAAGGATTCCTCAGCCAGATGAGCCGCTCCGCCGGACAGGTTGGCCAACCAAAAATCGATTATCTGGCGATTGAAAAAAATTTGGTTGCTGTCGTTGCGCAAGGCGATAACTATTACAAAGATATGCGAAACGCGTTTCCCAGCGCCCGCAATGTCGATCTCCTCACGCAGGAATTGGGATTGAGTAAAACCGAGTCCGATATATTAAAACTGCTTGCGGTCGTTAGCTCAACTGGATCTGGACCGCTGATCGGGGGTATCTCCAAATATATCGGTTCGGTCGATCAGACATTCGGTATGCTGCTGAACAGCAGCCCGCGCGATATCCAGAGCGCAGCCCAGAATCTGGAAAAATTAATGCTGCTTCTTCCTGCCGATGGAAGCGCAGCTAAAGAAGGAACCGTTGCCCGGACGAAGTCCCTGAGCGGAGAAAACGTTCTTCCCACGCTTAATCCCTACAACACGGACTTTCTTTCACACAGCGACCTGACCTCCGCTGACATCAAGGCCAGACTCGAAGGCCCCACAGCCACGCCTGACCCCGACCTCTCTCTGGAAGAGGATTACGATAACATCGACCAGAAGAAAATAGCCCTCGCCAAAGCGCTTCTAGCGCGCAAATATGCCGCAGGCGAAGAACGCCCCGTTATTGTTCTCAAAGGCGTGGTCGGAGCAGGCACAACGGAGCTTGCCAAGCTTCTCGTCGATGCCGCAGGTAAAAAACTTAAACTGGCTGGCGAGCCCGAAAAGGGACAGGAAGTCGTCAAGCCCGAAAAACTAATGGGTGATCTCGGCGTCATGCTGCGTATCGCGAGCCGTAGCGACGATATCGTCGTCGGCGTCGATGACGCCGAACGCCTGAGCGCCAACGCCGGGAACAACCGCCTTGGAGAAAACAAGGACGCGCCGGTTATTCTCATCTGCCACGCTGGTTTCGACGTCAGCGTTTTCCGTCGCGCAGCCTTCGTCATCGAATTCCCTGCCCAGTCGCCCGAATTTACCAAAAGCCTGTGGCAGCGCATCGCGAAGAAAAATAACGTTCCTCTTTCCGATGCCGATATCTGCAAACTTATCGAGCAATTCGGCAATGTCCAGCCCGCCCTCATCAAACGCGCGCTGAAAAACCAGAAACTGCACCCCGTCGGCAAAATCGACACGGCGATAACCACGCTCAACAGCCTGTTGCCCGTGGTGCGCGGCACGACCCGCCCCGATGCGCCCGAAGAAGAAAAGCCGGAAATCCCCTATGCCCCCGGCCTCGTCAAAGCGATGACCAATACAAACGATAGCGCCGACGCTTTTCTTGCGAAGATTCCCAAGAAGCTTGGCAATGAGCCTTCGTTCATGTTGTTCGGCGAGCCCGGTAACGGCGAAGACGGCCTCGCTCACGCGATCGCGAAACAGTTTAGCCGCGTCTCTCCCGATATCATCTACAGTTCGCAATTGGGCAAGTCCGGAATCATCACGGCGCTTCTCGACGAGTGCTACAGTAAAAAAAACGTACTCATCATCGACGACCGTGTAGCCGGAAACTTGTCCTCGAACACGGGATCTTCGATCATTTATAACGAGCTGCACTCCAATATCCGTCGTCACGACGTTCCGATTATTCTGATGACGGATAATCATACGGCCAGCCGCTATGCCGGAATATTCCCCTACACGGTTCGCGTAGAAGCGCCCGACGAAGCCACCGCCCAAAAAGTCCTCGGCCTTGCCAAGCCGGTCAAGCTGCCCACAGGCACCAGTCTGCTCGACTGCTTCCGCCTCGCCAAGCAGCTTGTGGCAGAACGTCCCAAGCAAACTGCCGAAGGGGCTCTGTCGGGCGTTTCTATCGGGGAACGTCTGACCGCACTGGTGAAAATGCGATTCCAAAGTGGAAACAAGATAGGCTTCGCACCCAATCCGGATTAGGACGGCTGCGAATGCCTATGCTTCCATAATCGCAACGGCAATTAATCCCAGCACCCCGCCGCAAATTTTGGCCGGAGTCACAGGCGTGCCGAATAAGAAATATTCGGCAATGGCGAGGGTCGCGACGTTGAAATAGTGGCATGGCATCCTCCGTTGTTTGTTTAGACCTATAAGCAGAGATATTTATTAGATAGTCATCCCGTACATTAGTCTTGCGCGACGCCGAGCTTCCCAGAAGATCGAAGCCGAAACAGAAGTGCTAGTCACATCAATTTCTTTCATTTCTTTTTCAACTTCATCAAGCAGATACTTGTCGAATTCTTTTACAAATTCATCACCTTCTTTCTTATTCCCGCTGCCTTCAAGTTTGGCCATGCGCATATAAAAATCAGGCCTGCCTTCGTAAACGAAGCGTAAAATGCGGTCAATTATTGCTTGGTTAAGGCCATGTTTTTTAGTCACTCCACCAATCTCAAGTTCAGGAAGAGGAGGAATAGTATCATTCATAGCAATCTCCGTTGAGCCAGTTCAACATTTGCAAACCGGCTTGTTCACCGGCGGCAAAAATGTTGCTGAGCATGCTGTTATCGAGAAGTAGTGGTGGCATAGTGTCCTCCGTTGGACGAGTGTGATCGAGGCAATCGCGACATTCGTGTGTTTCAAGGTTGCCGCCAAACACAGCAATCCCAAAAACCAAACGCATAATCCGGACGCACCCCACATCATCCCGTGGTCGAGGGCCCATTTCTTCATGATGATATCCCCGAGGGTGAGCAAAAGGCCGCCGCCTGCGAGAAAGGATAAGGCAATTATGCTATTTTTTTGAAGGAGGTAGCAGCTTCTCAATATAACGTGGAAGCGCGAAGGCGGCTTGATGAATGGCGGGCGTGTAATAACGGCAATCATCCATCCCGGCTTCTTTTTGCCGTGCCTGCAGGGTCGCAAGGTCGACCTGTTTGAGGGCAGGATTGTCCGTCGCAAACCCCAACGTCATCTGGCCCGAGATGTAGGTCGGTATCGTCGCCACAAAAAAGGTGACGTCGGCAAACGAAAGAGCAAGATTGCGCTGTGAAATCTGTACGGTTTTCGGTTGCGAGAAAGGCACGCCGCTTTGCGTGACCATAACGCCGCCGGGCGTCAGGCATTTTTTGCAATCGGCATAAAATTCCGGCGTAAAGAGAACTTCGCCGGGGCCCTCGGGATCGGTTGAGTCTATGATGACGACGTCGAAATGCCTGGCGGTTTCGCGCACGAATTTACAACCGTCGGCGATGATTATTTCGGCGCGCGGATCGTCGAAGGCATCTCCGCAAATTTCCGGCATATATTTTTTGGTCAGATCGATAACGCGCGGTTCGATTTCGACCATTGTCGCGTGGAGGATCTTTTTGTGCTTAAGAACATGACGCAGTATGCCGCCGTCGCCGCCGCCGATGATCAGAACCCGGCTGACATTGCCGTGCGCCAAAATCGGCACATTGGTCAACATTTCATGATAAATGAATTCGTCGCCGGTCGTAGTCTGCACGACCTTGTCGAGCGTCATAACCGTGCCGAACAGCGGATTCTTGAAAATCAGAATTTCCTGAGTTTGGGAAGACTCCTGATGAACGACCTCGGAAATCAACAATTGTTGACGATGAGCCGCGACCAGTGCTTCGGCAAAATACTCAGTCATTCTGATCGGCTACCACGCCACGCTTGATCTCGTAAAAGTCGATCTTGCCGGGCGTGAACGCGCGTTCCAGAACGCCAATGGATCGCGTGGGAACCGCTTGTCCGCACATAAAGGCGTCGATAGCCGCGTAGCCGCGTTCGGGCCATGTGTGGATGCTGATGTGCGATTCGGCCAGAACGGCAACGCCGGAAATGCCGCCGTTGGGTTCAAAGCGATGCAGATCCATGTTCAGAAGGGTAGCTCCCGACGTTTTGGCTGCCTCAGCCAATGCGCTTTTGATCAGTTCCATATCGGCGAGCAGGGGGCCCGGAACATCCCACAGATCAATGATCACGTGACGACCGGCGAACAGCTTGCCTTCTTCGTCAACCATAAAGTGATCAGGCTGTTCCGATCCTGGAATATAAGTATTATGAGCAATCAGGCTCGTGGGGGCCGGATTAACTTGATGATCTCTGCCTTTGACAGCTAGCGAAGTTACAGCCATTTCGTTCTCCTTAAAACGAGATTGGCGCTGCTGCACCAATACTCACAAAAAAAATGCAGATAAGAGCTTCTTATGTTCAGGTAAAGAACGACGCCGTCACCCCACGTTTCCCATTGGGAGGTGACTCGTCTCGAATAAGAGTTTGATGCTGGAAACGCTCAAAATGAGGTTTGGCACCAACCCAAATCTTCCATCTTTGCCTCAACCAAGGCTACTTCTTTGACCGTTTGAGCCGCCATTAACCAAGTTGGCTCGCCCAATCGAAGAAGACTCTTTAGCTGCACACCACGTATCCCAAAGCCCATTTACGGGCCTCAAGCGGCAAAGCGTCGTTACATAAACCAGTGGGGAACGAAAAAGGTGGTATGCCTTCGCGTCCTTGGGCCAGTGGCACGTGCGCTTCCATAGGAACACTGTGTAGAGTGAATCTGGGATAATTCAATACAAAAATTAGTTGCAAGATGTTTTTTTACATTGAAGAGACAAAAAACCATCACCTTTACCTTCGAAATTTGCTGTTCGTTTAGCTTCCAAACGGAAAACGAACAAGATTTCGCAGCGTTCATTTAGCGCGCGAGAGAGGACATTGGATCGAGCAAGCCAAAAGGCGCAAGATTGAGCCGAAACGCAAAACAAGCTTGCAAAATCGGCATTATTAGTAGTACACGAATGCCTATAGCGATGCACAAATGCGCAGAGGTTACGCCGTGAACTTGTTACAAAAAATTGAACAGCAACAGCTCGATAGACTGAAAGCCGTCACCAAAATTGTCGAGTTTGATATCGGCGACACCGTCCGCGTTAATGTCAAAGTCGTGGAAGGCACGCGCGAGCGCGTTCAGTCCTTTGAAGGCGTCTGCATCGCGCGCAGAAATGCCAGCATCAATTCGGCTTTTACCGTGCGCAAAATTAGCTATAGCGAAGGCGTCGAGCGCGTGTTTCCGCTCTACAGCCCCGTTATCGAGTCGATCGTGCGCGTTCGTCGCGGCAAGGTGCGGCGTGCAAAGCTTTATTACCTGCGCAAGCTGCGCGGGAAGTCTGCGCGCATAGTCGAGCGTACGGATTACGAAACAGCGGCTCCGGCGAAAAAAGCATAACGCGCGGCTGCCAGATCTCAGCAAGATCGATCAATCTTACGGCTTGTTAAGCTGCATCGCCGCTATGGCGCAACGGGAGAATTTATATGGCGCTTAAATCGGATGTCTTGATCGTATTCGCGCTTGAAAATGAAGCGCAGGGACTCTTTGACTCGTTTCCCAAAATTTATTGCGGCGTCGGCAAAGTCAACGCGGCCTATCGCCTGACAAAGGCTCTGTCCGATTGGCAGAACCAGCACAAGCGGTTGCCCGGCATGATTTTGAATTTGGGCAGCGCCGGTTCGCCCCATTTCAAAACGGGAACGCTGGCGAACTGCACGCGCTTTATCCAGCGCGATATGGACACGACGGCGCTGGGCACTCCCGCTTACGCGACACCCTTTGAAGATATCGCTGTGCCTTTGGTCAATGGCGCGCGCTTTTCCGATTATCCCGAAGCCGTGTGCGGCAGCGGCGATAATTTCGTGACCGATGCTTCAGCCGCGCCGTGGAATGTTATCGATATGGAGGCCTACGCCCTCGCTAAAATATGCGCGCTGGAAAACATACCGTTTGGCTGCCTGAAATATATAACGGACGGCGCCGACGGAAACGCCGCGAACACATGGGAAAAAGCATTGGCAGACGCGGCGCAGGTAATGCACCGCGCGCTTAACACGCTTTAATCCTCACATAAAACGGGGAGGGGAGTCACATGATGAATGACGACACAATCGTTGCCGAGATTATCTCCGCCGGGCGTTTTCTGGCGACCAAAGGCTGGGCTCCCGCGACGAGCGGCAATTACTCGATGCGCCTCTCCGACGGTCGCATCGCCATTACCGTTTCAGGCGCTGAAAAGGGCGAGCTGACCCCAGACGACATCATGCTTATCGATAAAGCGGGCGTCCCCATCGATCAACGCAAGCCTTCCGCCGAAACTCTTTTGCATGTCGGCATTTATGCCGCATGCCCCGATTGTCGCGCCGTTCTTCACACGCACTCGCAAACCGCGACAATATACACAAAAAGCCAGCCGACCCTGAAGGCCGCAAAGCTGCGCGATTACGAACTCCTGAAAGCCTATCCAAATATCAAGACGCATGAGACAGAGATCGAGATCCCGATTTTTGACAACACGCAAGATATGCAGGAACTTCAGACCCTCGTTGATCCAATCCTCGGCAAGGGCGTGCCCGCCTATCTTATCCGTGGCCACGGTCTCTACGGTTGGGGCCAAACGATGATGGAAGCTCGCCGTGTCGTCGAGGCGACCGAATTCATGCTAGCCTGCGAACTGGAATTGAGGAGATAATCTCATGTCACATCTAACCGTTTATAAAGACGACAACGCCGCCCTGCATCTTTGGCAAAGCAACGATCACGCCGCGATTGCGGAAAAATTGAAAAGCGCAGGCATTCGCTTTGAAAAATGGAACACGCAAGTCGATTTATCTTTGCAGGCGGATGACGCCTCGATTATCGCCGCCTATGCCGACGAGATCGAGCGCATCAAGAAAGACGGCGGTTATCAATCGATCGACATCATCCGCGTTCTCGCCGACAACCCGAAACGCGTCGAGCTGAGAAATAAATTTCTCAGCGAACACACTCACACCGAAGACGAAGTGCGGTTTTTTGTGGACGGTTCCGGCATGTTTTATCTTCATGTAGAAGGCCACGTGTATATGGTTCTTTGCGAACGCGGCGATCTGATAAGCGTGCCCGACGGCGTGAAGCATTGGTTCGATCTGGGCGATAAACCGCATCTGGCGGCCATTCGGTTTTTTACGAATATCGAAGGCTGGGTCGCCAATTACACGGAGAACAAAATCGCCGATCATTTCCCCAAGCTCGGCCAGCAAGAGGCCGCATGATCGAGGCTATTGTCACCGACATCGAAGGCACGACGAGCTCTCTTTCTTTCGTCAAGGATGTCTTGTTCCCTTATGCAAACAGCAAGCTCGCCGATTTCGTCACTCAGCGTGCCCAAACGCCGCAGATTCAGGAAATTTTGCATGAGGTGCGCAAGATAGAAAACGCCCCAGATATGACCGTGCAGGAATGCATCGCGGTTCTTCTGAATTGGGCCGCAAATGATAAAAAAATCGGCCCACTGAAAACCCTGCAAGGAATGATTTGGGAAGACGGCTATAAGCAAGGGGTTTTGAAGGGACATATTTATGAGGACGCGGCGACCACATTAAAACAATGGCACGCCGCGCATATCCCGCTTTACGTCTATTCATCGGGCTCGATATTGGCGCAGAAGCTACTTTTCGGGCACACAACTTACGGCGATCTGACTCCGCTATTTCTCGATTACTTCGATACAGGCATCGGCGGCAAGCTGGAGTCGGATTCCTATATGCATATCGCCACCAAGCTCAACAAGAAGCCAGAGCATATTTTGTTTTTATCGGATCATGTCGGAGAACTAAATGCCGCGTGGTCTGCTGGTTTTTCCACCGTTCTGCTCGACCGCGACGGCAATACCACAGATGACGGCAGTCACCCCAAAATATCCGACTTCAACTCCCCAATCCTCAAAGGAATGATGCAATGAAGCCAGTTCAAGCGATCAGGGAAAACATTTATCAAGCGCTCACGTTTGAAACGCTGCCCGATTATCTAGCTTCCATCCCCGATGTAGCATCCAGACTTGGCGGGAATAAGAGCGCGTGGACGGTCAATGAAATCGGCGACGGCAACCTCAATCTCGTCTTTGTCGTAAGCGGCCCTCAAGGGAAGGTTTGCGCCAAACAGGCTTTGCCTTATGTGCGTATGGTCGGCGAAAGCTGGCCTTTGCCTTTGTCGCGCGCTCATTTCGAATATGCGGCTTTGCGCCAGCAGGCCCAATACGCGCCGCAATATGTTCCCGCGCTTTATCATCACGATGCGGATATGGCGCTGACGGTTATGGAGTGCCTCACCCCCCACATCATCCTGCGCAAAGGGCTTATTCAAGGAATAATCTATCCCGATATGGCGCGGCATCTCGGCGAATTTCTTGCGCTCACGCTTTATCATACGTCGGATTTGAACCTGCCAGCGGCAGACAAAAAGAAAAATCTGGCTTACTTCGCCGACAACACGGCGATGTGCAAAATCAGCGAAGATTTGATTTTTGACGAACCCTATTATCAAGCCCCGATGAACTGGCATACGGCGGGTCTGGAAGATATCGCGCAGTCTTTCCAAAAAGATGTGGCCCTTAAAGAAGCAGCGCAAGAAATGAAATGGAAATTCCTCAATCACGCCGAGGCTATGCTGCACGGAGACTTGCACACAGGCTCCGTTATGCTAACCGAAAAAGATACGCGTGTTATTGATCCCGAATTCGCTTTCTACGGCCCTATGGGGTTCGATGTCGGCGCTTTGATAGCCAATTTCCTTCTGGCATCTTTCTCGCAACAAGGCCACGCCAAACAGCCGGGCGAGCGCGACGCCTATGAAAAATGGATGTCGGAACAGATCGTCGTGCTGTGGGACGTTTTCGCGTCCTCATTCACGGATTTATGGAAGAAACGCGACGGCGCACATCCCGGCGGCGACGTTTTTGCGCCACGTGTGGAAATCAGCGACAAAGTCATCAAGCAGCGTCTCGATGTGATATGGCAAGACACGCTCGGTTTCGCCGGACTAAAAATGATCCGCCGCATTCTGGGGCTCGCGCATGTCGAAGATTTCGAAAGCATCGCTGATATTGCAACCCGCGCCGCATGCGAACGCCGCGCGCTGATTTTTGCCCGTTCTCTATTACTCAATCGCGGCGAATATCCTTCGGCGAAAACATTAATTCAACGGGCGGCGTTATGAAAATCGGCGGCAGGCACTATCGTTCGATTGAACTGACAGATAACAAATGGTCGGTCACCGTCATCGATCAACGCCGCTTGCCGTGGGAAGTTCTTTTTGTCGAGTTGAAAACATGCGAGGAAGCGGCGCAAGCCATTCGTGAAATGTGGGTTCGCGGCGCGCCGTTAATAGGTGCCGTCGCCGCCTATGGTTTCTGCCTCGCGCTGCGCCAAGACGCCTCTGACGCAGCGATTGATCGGGCTTATGACTTTCTTTTTAAAACACGCCCCACGGCAATCAATCTGAAATGGGCTCTGGATCACATGCGGCAAGCAGTCGTCGCGGCCCCTGTGACAGATCGCGTTTCGATTGCTTACAACAAGGCCGCATCCCTCTGTGACGAAGATGTCGCCATAAATCTTGCAATCGGCAAAAACGGTTTGGATATTATAAAGGCGTTATCAGGATCGCTTCCTTCTGCTCGTCCTCTGCAAATTCTCACGCATTGCAATGCCGGGTGGTTGGCGACCGTCGATTACGGAACGGCGCTCGCGCCCCTATATCTGGCCCACGATGCCGGTATTCCCGTGCATGTGTGGGTCGATGAAACAAGGCCGCGCAATCAAGGCGCGTCGCTTACAGCCTGGGAGCTACAACAATACGGCATCCCGCACACCGTCATTACGGATAATGCCGGAGGCTTGCTCATGAGCCAAAAGAAAGTTGATTTCTGCATCGTCGGTGCAGACCGGGTCACCCGTAACGGCGATGTCTGCAATAAAATTGGCACTTATCTAAAAGCACTCGCCGCCCAAGCCAATCAGGTGCCGTTTTATGTCGCTTTACCGTCCTCAACGATCGATTTTACGCTCGCGAACGGGGCCGGAATCCCTATCGAAGAACGCAGCCCCGAAGAAGTCACCCAAATAACAGGCCGCCTGGCAAACGGATCGATAGAAACCGTGACGATAACGCAGTCAAACGCCTATAACACGGCTTTCGACGTCACGCCCGCTTCTTTGGTCACCGGCTTTATCACCGAGAACGGCAATATGCCCGCCAATGAATTAATAAAATGTGCGCCTAATAGTTGACTATCGGGCTAATCAACGATAGTTATCCCACCTCTTTTTTGATCGGAGCCTGCCATGACCATTTCAAACGATTTCCTCTTCACTTCCGAATCCGTCGGCGAAGGCCATCCCGATAAAGTATGCGACAGAATTTCCGACGCTATCGTCGATTTGTTTCTGAGCAAAGACCCGCACAGCCGCGTCGCGGTGGAAACAATGGCGACGACCAATCGCGTCGTGCTCGCAGGCGAAATTCGCGGTGAGGCCACGCCGAAAGAAATGGAAGAAGTCGCGCGCCAGGCCATTCGCGAAATCGGCTATGAGCAAAAAGGTTTCCATTGGCAGTGGGCCGAGATTCATAATTACGTTCATGCGCAATCGGTCGATATCGCCGTTGGCGTGGATGCGTTGGGCAACAAGGACGAAGGCGCAGGCGATCAGGGCATCATGTTCGGCTACGCCTGCCGCGAAACGCCGACTTACATGCCCGCGCCGCTCTACTACTCGCACAATATTCTGCGCCTGATTTCCGAAGCCCGCCACGCAGGCAAATTGCCCATGCTTGGCCCCGATGCGAAAAGCCAGGTCACGCTGCAATATATCAACGGCAAGCCCGCCCGCGCGACCCGTGTTGTCGTTTCGACGCAGCATGATGAACGGATCGATCAGGAGGCAGTGCGCGAACTCGTGCGCCCTTATGCCGAAGCGGCATTGCCGAAAGGCTGGTTCCCGGAAGAACAATATTTCTACGTCAATCCGACAGGCCGCTTTGTCATCGGCGGCCCCGACGGCGATGCGGGCCTCACAGGCCGCAAGATTATCGTCGATACCTACGGCGGCGCGGCGCCCCACGGCGGCGGTGCGTTTTCCGGCAAAGATCCCACGAAGGTTGACCGTTCCGCCGCCTATATGGCGCGTTATCTGGCCAAGAATATCGTCGCGGCAGGCATCGCAGACCGTTGCACGTTACAGCTTGCCTATGCCATCGGCGTGTCGGAGCCGCTCTCGCTCTATGTCAACACGCATGACACGCATCATGTCGATGACAGCAAACTGCCCGACATCCTGCGCGACATCGTCAAACTATCCCCGCGCGGCATCCGCGAGCATTTGCAACTGAATCGCCCGATCTACAAAAAGACCTCATCCTTCGGCCATTTCGGTCGCGAGCCCGAAGATGACGGCCATTTCTCATGGGAACGTCTGGATCTGGTGCAGGAATTGAAGGGCGTGTTCAAGCTTTAAGACGCCGTTGCTTAGGCAGAACGGCTGCTTAGCCTCACATTTTTGGTTGCAAGCCTTGAAACATGTTTGGTGCCGCGTCCTTCAGCGGCTGTATCATGCTGCATCCGCCCGCTGTAAGTTGCGCCGCACACATTTGTGCCACTAAGGGATCCAACTCGCCCACCGGTCTACCGGTAGGTCCAAAAATCTGAACTCGTCCACCGGCTGGACTGATGCCACTGGCTGGCTTGATATTAGGATCAGTGGCCGGGGCGGCATGAGCCGGATTTTCGAGACTAGAATACTTTCCAGGATTGTTCATATCATCGCCCCTTCAAGTTATTAAAACGTTGACCCATGATGCTGCTGTTAATTCTAACAACTGCGAACTAAAATCGCATTAACGGTTATGGTTAAAGGAAAGTTACCTGCTCGCGCAACCCCCTGCCATGCGCTAGGCAAAGAATCTCTGCTCATGATCTCGTGATGTCTGGCTGAAAATACGCTTTTTCAGTAAGCTAAATGCTCATTTTCTCTACGGCATGACGAGAGTATGAGGAGGCTCTAAGACACTGCGGCTTTTTGCATCCCAAAATCGCTCGGGAACTGACATGCTCCCTGCCGTTGTTGCCAAAATGGGGCGAGGTCTACCACGCGCTAGAAAAAGAATCCCTGCTCAAAATCCTGACGGCAAATCTGCCGGAATTGTAAAAACCTCGCTCAAGTCATCACAAGAGCCAAAGTCATTTGATGCGGATCAAGAGCCAAGAGCCAGAATGGCAGATGAATTGGCCCGCCTCAGACTTACCGGAGGTATTGGCTAGGCTGACTTGGCCAGCCTCGTCGATAAAAAGATAGTCGAGAGCTTGGTCAAGTTCTGTTCGTGCGAAAAGCCAAGCCGTTCCAGCAACAAGCTGGTAGCCGCCATTTTCAACATCCTTATTATCCGTTGTGTTTTTAATGAGGCCGGAACTGTCAAAGAATTGCCCATCGTTAGAAGACTTCTTAATACCTTTGAACTGAATGCTCCGCTTCAAAGCCTGTTTCTCAACTGCGGCAAGCAAGTTATTGACAGCTTTGTGCGAGTTTGAGGCGATACCGACACGCTTGCCGCGCTTTAGTAATTCGACAATAGCGTGTGACGAGGTGAAGGTTTTTCCTGTGCCGGGTGGCCCTTGTATAAGCATGTGGCTATTATCAAGGCGACATATGGCATCAATAGCTGCTGCCAGTGGATCGGCTTGCGGTGGAATTATTGCGTTTCCGGCCACGGTTTCTGTCAGGCGAGGATGTTCTTTACGCAGAATACTGGTGATCGCGCCGTAATGCTGTTGACGGCCCCCAATCACAGCTTCGGCATAGCGATAGACGGCCTCCCTCAATACCTTGTCAGTAAGTGGGCCTTCGGCGATGAGGGACAATGTATCCGGCAATGGGCTACGGCTCGGCCCCAGTTTCAAGGCAACGCGCCCATTTTTGTCATCAAGAGCAACAATTTGTTCCGCAGCTTCCAAAGTGCCAGAACGAAACGGATTATCGCCAAGCCTCATTTTGAAATCTTGGACAGGGAAACGGTAAGTGTGAACAACAGACCTTTTATCCATGTAGGGAGGGCAGTCTGGATCGCGGGTGAGTTTGCCGATACATTCGGCATCATCAACCAATTCTTCGTCCGTCATTTCCTGACGGTTAAACATCGCCCACCATTTCGGCTTGGCCTCGCGACGATGAAACTCCAGCAAATGCCCGACCAACTTTCGCCACGGTTTTTCTGCCTCCGGCATTCCCTCAAGTAGCTTTTTTATGAAAGCCACTGTACGCGCCTCGGCTTCCCGTCGGTTCTTCTCTTTCTCAGGCTCATTAGCTTCGTTGGCGATTTGTGGAGAGAACCATTGAACACCGTCCTTGGGACGCAGACCTAAAAGCCAATCTCGACACATCAAGGTCGAGCGACAATCAAACTCATTATAGTCTGAGATTTCTTTGAGAATGGCGTCATCATGCAATTGACGCCATTTCTCATACATGACGATACTATCTCCGGCATTTGTGACTTCTCCAGCCCGCTTTTCCGCATAGAACCTTTCCATGTTTTTGATTGAGTAACGCGGCTCCGATACGCGCACGGCTTAGCGCCACGAAGCCGTCTTCATATTCACCGTATTTTCAGATCAGCACTTAAACATGCCCTGCAATTGCAACTGATCATTCGCAATCCTGCCGATGTAGTAAAGCCGCCGAGAGCAAAAAAGACAGCCATAACATCTCTCGATATTGAACAGTCCACAGTCCTGCTGGATGCAATACGGGGCAGACCTATTTACTGGCCGGTATTGCTTGCGCTTGCTACGGGAATGCGGCGTGGAGAGATCGCAGCTTTACGTTGGAGAAACATAGATTTTGAGAAAAAGACCATTCGCGTAGTGGAGAGTGTTGAGCAAGTCGGGATCAAGCTTCGCTTCAAGGCTCCTAAAACCGAGAAAACAAGGGCAATTATATTGCCGAATTATGCCCTTGAGGAGTTAAAGGCATGGAAAGATAAACAGGCCAAAGATTTATCTGCGCTTGGTCGTAAGGCCACAGACGATACCTTCGTCTGCGGACGTAGCTGGGATGGGGGAGTGGTAAAACCCGATAGCATAACTGCCGAATTTAGCGTGGCCATCAGGAGCGTTCCGAACCTTCCAATCATCAGGTTTCACGACCTGCGGCATTCTCACGCCACACAATTGCTGATGGAGGGGGTACACCCTAAAATTGCTCAGGAACGGCTGGGACACAGCACCATTACAACGACCCTAGACCTTTATTCCCATGTCTCGGATACGATGCAAAATGACGCTGCTGAAAAGCTCGACAGCGCGTTTCGTTCTGCTATAAAGACCCGGCCTAAAGGAGCGCCTACCTTGGGTTAAAAAGCATGCTTTTTCATTTTGGTGGGCAATTTGGTGGGCAAACAGGTTTTTCCCTTGAATAAAAAGGCAAAAAACTGTTTATTTTCAAAGGCCGGAGAGGTGGCAGAGTGGTCGAATGCGGCGGTCTCGAAAACCGTTAAACGGGTAACCGTTTCAGGAGTTCAAATCTCCTCCTCTCCGCCAGCTTGGGCTGGCGAACCGTTTTCTGAAGAAAGTCCAATAACACAATGACCGCGCAAGACAAAATCCTCATCCTCGATTTCGGTTCCCAAGTCACCCAGCTCATCGCCCGCCGTGTGCGCGAAGCAGGGGTCTATTGCGAAATCCAGCCCTATAACCGCACCGACGACCAAGTGCGCGCCTTCAATCCCAAAGGCATCATCCTTTCCGGCAGCCCCGCTTCGACGCTCGAAGAAAACAGCCCTCGCGCTCCGCAAGCTGTCTGGGATCTAGGCGTGCCGGTTCTCGGCATCTGCTATGGCCAGCAAACGATGTGCATGCAATTGGGCGGCGCTGTCGAAGGAGGGCATCACCGCGAATTCGGAAAATCCCAACTCGAAGTCAAACAAAGCTGCGCGTTATTCGAAGGCCTCTGGGCGCAAGGCTCGCGCAATCAGGTGTGGATGAGCCACGGCGACCGCGTCACCAAAATTCCCGCAGGTTTTAACGTCGTCGCCACCAGCGACGGCGCGCCCTTTGCCTTCATTGCTAACGAACAACGCAAATTCTACGGCGTGCAATTCCACCCTGAAGTCGTTCACACGCCCGACGGCGCGAAACTGCTCGGCAACTTCGTCCACAAAATATGCGGCTGCGGCAATCAGTGGAGCATGAAGGCTTTCCGCACCACCGAAATAGAAAAAATCCGCAAACAAGTCGGCACAGGTAAGGCGGGGGGCAAAGTCATCTGCGGCCTGTCCGGCGGCGTCGATAGCGCGGTGGCAGCCGTCCTGATCCACGAAGCAATAGGTGACCAACTCACCTGCATCTTCGTCGATACCGGCATGATGCGCGAAGGCGAAGCCGATCAGGTCGTGACTTTATTCCGCTCGCACTACAACATCCCGCTAGTGGCAGTCGATGCCGTAGAAAAATTCCTGTCGGCTCTCGCGGGCGTCACCGACCCCGAACAAAAACGCAAAATCATCGGCAGACTTTTCATCGAAACCTTCGACGACGAAGCCCAAAAAATTAAAGACGTCGCATTCCTCGCCCAAGGCACGCTCTATCCCGACGTTATCGAAAGCGTTTCCTTCACCGGCGGCCCCAGCGTCACGATCAAATCGCATCACAATGTCGGCGGCTTGCCCGAGCGCATGAAACTGAAACTCGTCGAACCGTTGCGCGAATTGTTCAAGGATGAAGTGCGTGCGCTTGGTCGCGAACTCGGTCTGCCTGAATCTTTCGTCGGACGCCACCCGTTTCCCGGCCCCGGCCTCGCTATCCGCATCCTCAGCGACATCACGCCGGAAAAACTTGCGATCTTGCGCAAAGCCGACACCGTCTATCTCGATGAAATCCGCAAAGCGGGTTTATACGATGAAATCTGGCAAGCCTTCGCCGTGTTGTTGCCCGTCCGCACAGTCGGCGTTATGGGCGACGGGCGTTCCTATGATTATGTGCTGGCTCTGCGCGCCGTCACCTCGGTAGACGGCATGACAGCCGAAGCCTATCCGTTCGAACACGCCTTCCTCGCCCGCGCCGCGACGCGCCTCATCAACGAAGTGCGCGGCATCAACCGCGTCACTTATGATGTCACCAGCAAACCCCCCGGCACGATTGAATGGGAGTGACGATTCGTAAGAATTGTTGTTCTTTTGTGTGCTTTTTGCCGCGTGTATGCGCTCTTTTTCCAGCGCAGGAAAATTATTAACGCTGTTGTCGCGTTTTGATTGTGCGGGTGCAAACCGAAAACCGCTTAACCCTGTTATGCCAATACCCCAATTGCTGCCGCGCTAAATATGTAACGCGCATTTACGCATGACACAAAAATTGCTGCACTGCACTCAGCGGCATCGCTGAAATCTGTGAAATCAATTGCTGCATATTGTAGTATTCATTTTTCTATGCTTCCCTAAATTGCTCTGAGCAGTACGATATTTACAAGTCTCGTAGGACATTTTTAGGGAGATGAATATGGTCGATCGGCAGCCTGCAAAATCCGCTTTCATCCGGAGTACAGATACTGTCGTTGAGCAACGGCCCTCCGAAGTTATTTATCAAGTCTACCCCGCCAGCTTCGCCGACAGCAACAATGACGGCCACGGCGATATCAAAGGCATCACATCCAAACTCGATTACATCAAAGACCTCGGCGTCGACTCGATCTGGATATCTCCATTCTACAAAACCCCCCTCGGCCCCGAAGGCGACGGCGGCTATGCCGTGTCCGACTATCGCGCGATTGGCGATCAGTTCGGCACGATGGACGATTTCAAAGAGCTGCTCAAGGAAGCACATGATCGTGGCCTGCGCGTCTATATCGATTTCGTGATCGCGCATACTTCGGACGAACATGATTGGTTCCAGAAAAGCCGCAATCGCGAACCCGGATTCGAAGATCATTATGTTTGGTCCGACGGCTGGAAAGTAGATCACGGTTCGCAAAAGCCGCCCGCAGATTGGAAAAACAACCCGCACGGCGAAGTCTGGACCTGGGACGAAAAAGAGCAGAAATCCACCCAGCATTTTCCGCCCAACAACTGGAAATCAGTGTTTGGTGGCATTGCGTGGAAATGGGACGATGTGCGCAATCAATATTACCTGCACAACTTCCTCAAGAGCCAACCACAAAACAACCTGAATCTCCCCAAGGTTCAGGATGCCATTCTCGGCGAAATGAAATTTTGGCTCGATATGGGCGTTGACGGTTTCCGCATCGATGCGTTGCCTTTCGCTAATTACGATCCCGCAGTAGATCCTGATACGGGAAGGCAACTGCTCCGCAACAATCCGTGGAGCGACGGCCAATGGCCACGCGCACATGAAGGCTGGACCGATCAACGTTTCGATCACAGCATTTGCCAGCCGCAAACGGTCGAACTGGCCGGGCGGCTCCGCGAACTCGCCGATAGCTATCCAACCAAGCGCACAATGCTGGGCGAAGCGGTCTGCGGTCCCTATGGCGGCGGCGGCAGCATTCCCGTTGCAGCTAGCTATGTCCAGCCTAAAACCGGCATCGACATGTGCTATACCGACGCGCTGACGATGATGTTCGAATATCCAACGCAGCAAAGGCTCGCGGATATGGCCGCCTATGTTCTCGATACTTTTCCGGAAAATGGCGGTCATTGTAACTCGGTGGATAACCACGACACACCTCGTTCAGCGTCGCGCGTTCTCAAAAATGTGCCAGAGGAATATCATCCTCAGGCCCTGCGCCAATTGATGGAACTCTTTGTCTTCCTACCCGGATGTTTCTCGATGTATCAGGGGCAGGAATTGGAGTTGCGGCAAGCCACTGTCCCCGCCGATATTCCCCGTGACAAAATCAAGGACCCGACGGTTTCGACAATGGGGGCCGAAGGCCGCGACGGCTGCCGTACGGCGTTCCCGTGGGATTCCGCTTCCAAGAATGCCGGATTTTCAGAATCGGATGATCCCTATCTGCCCGCCGCGAAAAGCCACTACGCGCTTGCGGTCGACAGGCAGGCAGCCAATCCCGCCTCTTTTCTCAACTACACGCGTCAGCTTTTCCGCTGGCGCAAGGAACAACCCGCGCTTATCCGTGGACAGGCGCGAGTTATCAAAAAGGACGGCGACGTTTTCGCGATATTACGTCAAAGCGAAAACCAAACGTTGCTCTTCCTCATGAACGCGAGCGGCCAGAAACAAAGCTTTAAACCCTCCGATTATTTGGATGATGGGATTCTGGCGAAACTGCGCATCAAGAAGGATCAGGTCATCCAGTTAGGCCCCTACAGTAATGATCGTTATGGTGCCAACCCTATGCCCTTAATCGCGCCGCGAGCCGCCGTCACGGCTCCTTCAAAGCCTTGTTGCTCGACAGGCAAGAAAGCCAAACGCTGCTGCACGCCAGCCTGAGGCGCGAGAAAAGTAACAACGGGGGCAGCGCCGGAAACGGCATCCTGCCCCCGATTTTTTTGCAGAATTAAAACCCAAACATGTGATCAAGGCTAAATGCTTTGTCTCCGCTGGTCAGCCCGTGATAGCCGAACAAACGGCAAGTCGTATCGCGGATCACGACATAGGGATGCGGCCCGGCGGCGCGCACTTGCTCTTCAGTAAAAACTTCGCTGACGCGCCACAACAAAGACCCGCCGCAAGGAATCCGCACCGTCTTTTTGGCGATTTCCTGTCCCGCCGTCGATGTCAAAGCCAGAACCGTGTCCGATGTCGGATGCCAGGGCAGGGAGGCCGGGTAAATCAAATGGCACATCGTGTCATAAGGCTTGCCCCCGACGCGCAGGAACAAGCGCGTGCTCAAACCGGGCGCGCGTCCTGCATAGCTTTGTGGCTCGTTTTTATAAGTCAGAACCGTATTGAAAACATGCGCGCCAAAACTGGTCTCGGCAGCGTGTCCCGAAACGCGGTCGTGATAGCGGAACAACGCATGCATCCAGCCGTCCGCCTCTTGTCCTGCGGCGAAATCATAAACCAGCTCGATATGCCCATAGCCGCTTTCAAGTTTTTTGTCCGTGAGCAGCTCGTTCAAATTGATCGCAACGGAATCTTTGCGCTTCAAATTTCCAAACTTGTGCTCCAGAGCCAAAGTCCCGCGCGCATCATAAACCAAAGCCTTCACCGGCAAATGCATCTGCGTCGTCGACATAGGCGTGGGCAACGCAAGCGACGTATAGCGATCCAGCGGCAAAACGGGTGCGGGCAAAATATAAAGCTTGCCCAGCAAATCGCCCAGCTTGGCAAGCTTTGGATCAGGTTTCAAATCGTCGCGTTCGACATTGGGGTGCGAAATCCGCGTGTGCGCGTTGCTGGTGGTCGTAATCTCGTAACGCGGGCGCACGAAATTCTTCCCTGCCTGAATCTCGATCTGCTGCGGCCACCGCGCATCGGGCAGCAATGCGGCGACATCGAGTTTGTAAGTGCTATAAGGCGCAATCGTTTTATCGAGTGTCACGATTTTATCGCTGCCCATTAAATTCAAACCGACCTCGCCCGCCGGTATCTCGCGCGGATGACTGTTTTGCAGCCACACGACGACGCTTTCGTCATCGGTCGGCGCGGGCAATCCGGCAAACTGGTTCGAAGGCCACGCATTCGCATCGTGCGTGCAAGATAAAACATGCCCCTCGTCGCCATAGGTGTCGAGCGCATATTTAACCACATCATGCCCTGCAGCGCCGACGACATGCAAAAATAATTGCCCTGTAAATTCCGGCAACCGAAACCGTTGGCGAATTTCCGAGCTGTCGAAAACAATCGAGGCATTGGCGGCGGGCAAAGTCTCGAACCACTCGGCCATTTTTTCGCCCGCGCCGTCGATCAGATAACACCACATACGCGGTGCCACGCTGCCATAAGTGCTCCAGTAATTCGCCGTCACGATGCGCGTGTGTTGCCCGCTTCCGTCGCGGAAAAAGGCGAAATTGGTAGCGAAATTGATGTTGCCCAGATAATTGCGACGATCGCTTATCATCGCATCGGGCAAACGCAAGCTATCCAGACTATGAACCCGCACCTGCGGCGGCGTAAAAAGGCGAATATGATCCGCCAGTTTCGTCGCATCGAACGCCGCGATAAAAACATGCTTGCACGCGCAATCTTTCAGCGCGGTGACGGGTTGAGCGGCATGCCCGTTCCATACGCGCCCGATTTGTTCGACATCCTGCACGAAATATCCGGCGATCTCGACATCCTTCAGCGGAAAAAATTCGGCAAAGCTTTCCAACTGCCCCAGCGGATCATAAATCGCCACCGGCCCGTTTTTGCGTATTCCGGCGATCAGCTCGCGTGCCTTGGAGGCAGACAAAGGATGCGTCACCGCTTTATAAAATGCGTTGCCGCCCGATTGATTGCTGAACGTCTTGATTTGAAGAGCCATAACTTTTTCCAAAGAATTTCGAAGCTAAAATCTAGCAAAAGAATGGCCAACCGCCAATCCTTCAATTTATTCCGGCGGCACAATCGCCCAGCCGATAACCGCAGGCGAAACATTGGCAAAAGTCATACGCAGCAGCGTCAACGGCGCCTGAACCTGCGCCTGCGGAAACTCCGTTTGCAAGGCATCCGGCACGGAATCGGGGCCAATATGTTTTTCCCCGCAGTGAATGCACCAAACAATCACTCCGCCAGATTTCTTCAAATCGCTCATGTCAATCCAAGGGCTGATGCTCGGATCTCCTTCCATCAAGACATGTGGGCGGTCATCCGCATACCACGCGACATTCCCCGCCAGCCAAGTGTTGCCGATGACATAATGCAACGGCGCATGAAACCGCGCATGCCATTGGCTTATAATCGCATCGGAAAGCCTGTGGCCCGGAAAAATCGTGCGTTTGGGTTTCGCCGTCACATAAGGAGACAAAGTTTCATTGGAGACAAATGCCAAGAGTCCGGCAAAGAAAACTAAAACCCACGCTATAGAAAACCGGTGTAAATCAAACGAGGTCAGGGCAGGGCGGAAAAAAACCACAGCCCACAATCCGATAAAATTCCAGAACGGAGTCTCCCACATATCCCGAATGTGATAGCCAAAAAACAGCGACAGGCAGAACGTCGTCAAAAAAGGACCGAAAGCGGCAAAACTCAGGAAAACACGGTCAAACGACGCCGCCGGTGCACGCTCCGGCGCGCGCCGCCGATCATAAAGCACAAGCATCAACAGCATTGCAAACAGCAAAGCAATCAACTGCCCCACGACCATAAGAACGGTTGTAATCGCCACCGAATACTGGTCGTAGTTTCGTTCCAGCCGTCCTTGCGTATATTTCCAGGGAATAAAATCATTATGAACCAGCCACGATAAATGCGGCAGTAACAAAACAACGGCTACGGCCACGGCAAGATAAGGCCCAACGCTTGTTAAACGCCGCCGCCCGTCGCGGTGCGCCAGCATGGAACCCGCCAGTGTCAGCAAAAACAACCCCGAACTATATTTGGTGTACATGCCGCCAGCAGCCCACAGGCCCAGCAGCCACCAATCGATAAGCTTGTCGTCCTTGACGGCCTTATGGAACGACCACCCCGCCAAAGCCCAGAAGGGAAGCTGCAAAACATTCGGATTAAATTCCGGCGAGGTGAAATTGTAATAAACAATACCTTCCAGCAGGAGCACCCCGACCAGCGCCGCCGGTTCACCCGCAATGCGCTTCCCCGTCTGCCACACCGCCCAGAAGGCCGTAACGATTGCCAACTGGCTGGTCAGATAAGGTGCCCACCGCGCGCGCCCGGTAACGGCATAAACACTTTCCAGAAGCCACGCCTGCATAGGGGGGTGTTTATGCGTGCCGATCAGCCATTCATGCCCCCACGCATAGCCCTCGATAACGTCCAAAGGCAAATTCTGGCAGACAAGACTCGACACCAGCGTCCACAAAACGACATGCAGGGTCGCAAAGGCCCAGAACAGGCGTTCCGGCGTTGCCGATATTCGTTGAATTGTGTGGCGGATGAAGGTCATGGAACTGATTCTCTGATTATGCGATTAGTGCTGAAACAGACTGGAAAAGCAAGCGAGGAAAGGGCAGAATACCACAATGACGACCAAAGACATCGCCACGCTCGCCAGCCGTATCGACGCGATCTCTCCCGTAAAAACATTCGGGCGGGTCGTCGCCGTTCAGGGATTGCTCATCGAAGTCGCCGGTATTGAAGGCCACCTGTCCGTCGGTGGCCGCTGCAACGTCATCGCGCTGGGCAACCGCCGCGTCCTGTGCGAGACGGTTGGCTTCCGCGACGGCAAAGCTCTCATGCTTCCCTTCGCTCCGTTGGAAGGCGTAGGGCTCGGCTGTAAAGTCGAAATCGCTATCGCTCAGCCCGTCATCAACCCCACCCAGGGCTGGCTGGGCCGCGTCATCAATGCGCTCGGCGAACCGATAGACGGCAAAGGCCCGCTCCCTCACGGCGATATGCCCTGCCTCGTTCGCAGCCCACCCCCTCCCGCCCATATGCGGCAGCGAGTCGGCGCGAAACTCGATCTCGGAGTCCGGGCCGTCAACGCCTTCACCACCTTGTGCCAAGGACAGCGCATGGGCATCTTCGCCGGTTCCGGCGTCGGCAAATCCACGCTCATGTCAATGGCCGCCCGCTATACGTCGGCAGATGTCTCGGTCATCGGCCTTATCGGCGAACGCGGGCGCGAGGTTCAGGAATTTATTCACGACGATCTCGGCGAAGCGGGCCTCGCGCGCAGCATCGTCATCGTCGCCACCTCCGACGAAGCTCCCCTCATGCGCCGTCAAGCCGCCTTTATGACAATGGCCGTCGCCGAATATTTCCGCGATCAGGGCAAACAGGTTCTGTGCCTGATGGACAGCGTCACGCGCTTCGCAATGGCCCAGCGCGAAATCGGCCTCGCAGCGGGCGAACCGCCGACGACCAAAGGCTACCCGCCCACGGTTTTCTCGGAACTCCCCAAACTCCTCGAACGCGCAGGGCCGGGCGAAAAAGGCAAAGGCAGCATCACAGGATTATTCACCGTCCTCGTCGATGCCGACGATCACAACGAACCAATTGCAGACGCCGCGCGAGGCATTCTCGACGGCCACATCGTCCTCGACCGCGCGATAGCGGAACGAGGCCGCTTTCCCGCCGTCAACGTCCTGCGCAGCATTTCCCGAACGATGCCCGGCTGTAACAACGACGCCGAAAACGAAATCGTCAGCCGCGCCCGCAGTCACCTCGCCGCCTATGAAAATATGGCCGAAATGATCCGTCTGGGAGCCTACCGCAAAGGCAGCAATGCCGAAGTAGACGAGGCCATAAACTTCTACACCCCCCTCGAAGATTTCATGCGCCAGAACAAAGACGAACAAACCAACTTCTCCGCCACCTATGCAAGGTTGGCGCAGATATTGGGCGTTAAGTGGCCATGAAAAGCATGACAGATATTCCCTCCCCCTTGTGGGGAGGGTTAGGGAGGGGGGGGTGCAGCAAGAACTTACGTTCGAAATGCACGACTAATCTTACCGTTAGCTCTGTGGCAAGATTGTTTCAAATTCTTTATTGTATTTCATGCGGAACTCCCCCCTCCCTAACCCTCCACGCAGGGGGGAGGGAATTCCCATGAAAAGCCTTGCCACCCTCATCAAGCTGCAAAAAACTTATGTCGATGAACAGCGCTTGCATCTCGCGCGCTTGCTGGAACAGCTCGATCAAATCCAAAACAAAATCGTCGAACTGGAAATCCGCAAAGCCCGCGAACAAGCCGTCGCCAAAGACAACGAAACCCGCACCACTTACGGCGCGTTTCTCAAGGATATGGTGATGCAAGGCCGCGCATTAGAAAAAGAACGCCACACGGCTGCGCTCGCCGTAAAAATCGCCCAGGAAAAACTGGCCGAACTCTTCGAAGAACAAAAACGCTACGAAATCGCCGAAGAACAACGCATCGAAGAAGAAGCCCAAGCCGCCCGCCGCCGCGAAACCCTAGCCCTCGACGAAGTCGGCGGCGTAATGCACGAACGGAAGAAGAGGGACTAACTTCCCTCTCCCATAGGGAAAGGGTGGCTCGCGCTCTTTCTTGCGCGAGACGGGTGAGGGGTTACGCAGATGAAATATTTACCCCCCCCTACGTCACAATCCCCCGCTCCGCCGCCTTCTGCATCATCATCCAATGCTGCCGCCCCACCTGAAAATTCAGCGCCCCCGTATAACCCACGGCGTCCAGAGCCTTAATATATGATGTACGCAATTCGTTATGCAGCCCCTCCGGCAAAATCGCCTCGCTGCGCAAAACCATATCCAGTTTTTTCGGCTGCACAAACCCGTCGATTTGCATCGCGCCTAATTTGCTCAACCGCATATCGATCAAAAACCGTATCTTGCCGACGCCCGGTGTCGCGCCGCTTGATTGATCTTTCCGCGCATCCCTGTCGCTATGAACATACAGCGTCAACGCATGAAACTGCTGCCCGGAATAAAGAGGTATAGGATAAGTGTTCCACTCGCCCACCACCCCATCCTGCGCCGTCTGCCCCGCGCCGCTTAACTCACGAGACAAGCTGGCGACAATATCCATTTTTCCGGCGCGCATAAGGCTGTCGGTCGCACTCTGTCCCAGCCAGCCGCTCACATCCCCTTGCTTGAACGCGCTAAACAAAAACAGCAAAGCTCCCGGCAAAGATTGCGTCGGCTGTGGCAAATGCGTCGCCACCATTTGCAACAAGGCCTGCGGATTGCTTTCCGCCAGAGCCGCCATTGCTTGCGGCAAAGCCGAGAAATTCGTCGCCGCGCTCTGCGGCAAAGTCACCAGCGGTATTTCTTTCGCCGCCTCCACCGTCACCACAACATTGGTTCCGACAGGAGCCGCGACCTGCGCCTTCACAAACAAAGTCGCGTCGCCAGCTTTCAAAATAAGCTGCCCGTCAGTTCCTATTCCACTCACCGTTGCAACAATTTGATTGGGCGCAAGCGCAGGCAAGCCGGGCAGGGGCCCTTGCCCCGTTCCAATCTCAGCCGAGGGAGGAACAACAACTTCAACCCGCAAAGTAACCTCATTGCCGGGCTGCAGAAGAACAGCCAGCGGGGGTGGGGTTTGTGGTGCAGTAGATAAAGAGACTTGCGGCACAGAAGGCAAAACATTCACCTGCGGCATTGCATTGACAACAGGTGAAACAGGCGTTGCCGACACTGTTTGTGCCACAGTTACAGGCGCATTCTGAACAGCAATATTCGCAACAGGGCTCGCCACAGGAACTTCAGCCGGTATTTCCAACGAAGCAGCAGGAGTAACCGATAGAGGCCCCACAGGAGCAGCATTCCCTACAGGCGGCGGTGTCATCGCAGACGACGGGGGCACAGATAGCGGTGTCACAGGCACAACCGGAGTTGCCAGCGTCGGAACTTCATTCACCGCCAATGGCGCGATAGGTGACAAAGGCATATTTTGTGAATTAGGAATCTGCGTTTGCGCCCCTATCGAAATCACAGGCTGCGAAAGCGAAGGCAGCACAACAGCAGGCAGCGTTTCCCCCACGGCCAAAGGCGGAAGCGGTATATTCGGCAAAGGCGGCAGAGCAGAGGCGTTTTGCACCGTCGTCGGGGCAGACACGGGCATAGCGGGAAGCAGTAAAGCCCCTTGCGTCGGCGGCGAACCCGCTTGCAATGACAGAGTCAAAGGCTTCTGCGCCTGAATAAGATTCATCAATTGCTGCAGAAGATTTTGCCGCTCAACCGCGCTCATCTGCACCGCGAGCGTCACCGTGATATTCCCCAGCGCGGTGATGAGCGTCAACTCATTCGCCGCCGAAAGAGAAACAGGCGTGGCATTGGTCTGTATAGAATGCCCCAAATTCGCCAAAGCCTGCGAAACATTGCTTATCGCGACCTGAACGACACTCAGCGCGGAGCTGGGCGACGCCGACGCAACCGATGATGTCAGCGCTGGTGTGGCGGATTGGATATCAGCCATCTCCGCCCCGCTTTCCCTTAAACCCGTATCTGCGCCGCAATCGCCTCAACATCCTGCGCAGCTTGAGTTGTCGGCGAACGGATCAGCAGAGCGGTCTGCGCGCGAATGGCATCGCGCACTTTCGGATCGCGGCGAATGATGCCCGCCAGCGTAGGGCTATAGCTCAGGAAACTCTCGCAGGCTTTGCGGATTGTGTCGTAAGTTTTTTGTCCCTCATTTGTCGTCGCCGCCATATTGACGACAATACGCATCTCGGCGGTTGGATTGGCGGCGCGCGCCAGTTTGATAAAGGCATAGGCATCCGTCAGCGATGTCGGTTCATCCGTCACAACGATATAGGTAAAGGCCGCAGGCCCCGCCATTTGCCGCACCGGACGATCAACCCCCGCACCCAGATCGATGATGACGTTATCGTAATCCTTGGCCAGCGTAATAAGATCGTTGCGCACTTCGGAAAGTTTTTGCGAAGCGAGCATTGCCAAGTTGCCCGACCCCGAACGCCCGGCCAGAATATCGAACCCGCCTTCGGCATAGCGCGTAACGGCAGACGCCAAAGTCGAAGTCCCGTCCACGACTGCGCTCAAATCCTTCTCCGGAGTCAGGCCCAATTGAATATCGACATTAGCCAATCCCAAATCGCCGTCGAACAGAAGCGTTTTCTTTCCCGACCGCGCCAGCGCGTGACACAAGGTAATCGAAAACCAGGTTTTTCCCACGCCGCCTTTGCCGCTGGCGACAGCCACCATATTCGGGCATTGCAAAGACGCGACAGGCGCCGATGATTTATCGTTCTTCAGGGGAATAGGATCGGTCATTGGACAGCTCCATAAGCGGATTTGGGTGCGTCTTTCTTCGTCTGCGTTGCAGCTTGCGTGCCAGGAAGCTGAAGCACAAGCCGCGCCAGCACGACCGGGTTCAGCGGCCACGGCGGCTCGGTCACTTTGTAACTCGCGCAATAATTGGCAAAGGGCAATTTCGTTTCATAGGCGATGCGCAGCAAACTGCCCAATCTTTTCACGGCATCGATGCGCGTCACGATCAAACGCGTCGCGCCCAGCCGTTTGAATTCCTGCGCCAGATCGATTGCCTCCGTCGCATCCAGCCCCGCAGGCAGGACCAAAGTCGCATCGCCGACAGCAGCCACATATTCGCGTATCGTTTCTTTTTCGCCGTCGTCAAACGGATTGCGCCCTGCGGTATCGATCAGAACGGTGCCGCTCTTTTGCATCTCCACCACATCGCGCAGAGCATTCCAATCTTCGATCTCGACCAGATTAAGTTTCAGCACGCGCGTAAATGCTGCCAATTGCTCCATCCCGCCCGCGCGTTCCAGATCGGTGCTAATAACGGTAGGTTTCTTTTTAGAAAGCATCGACCGCGTCGCGAATTTGGCGATGCAAAGCGTTTTTCCCGCGCCCGGAGGCCCCACCAGCATCAAAGGTTTGCTTGCCCCGTGCTCCGACACGGGGTCTGCCACAGGCTGAAATTTGAAATGCATATCCAGCGCCGCGCCCAAAGCCAGCAAAGGATCGTCGCTGGCGAATTGTGTAGCCGTCGCCATAATTTTTTCAGCAAGCGCGCTCGGTACCTGATGCCGGGTCAAGGCTTCGGCGATAATTTCCATCGCATTGGAACCGTCCGATGCGGGAGCAGGGGCTTGCAAGGACGCCGCTTTGGTCGAAGCCGAGACTTCATCCACCGCCGCAGTAACGCGCATGCCGCCATTGTCATCCTCGCGCGTCGCGACGATAATCGCATCTTCGCCCAACGCTTCGCGCACCAACCGCATCGCTTCGGTTAAAGTCGCGCCGTGAAATGATTTCAATCTCATTTATATCTGCCCCAAGGTTTTGATTTTGGCCTTCGGATGAATTTCGTTTTGCGACAAAACCGTCGTCGCAGGACGGAACCGCTCGATCACCGAGCGCACATAACCGCGAATAGCCGGGCTGGTCAAAAGAACCGGAGACTCTCCCATAGCCGCAAGCCTGTCATAAGATTGCCGCACAGCAGTAATGAATTGCTGCAGCTTGCTCGGCGGCATCGCCAATTGCCGCGCATCGCCTTCGCCGATAACGGCCTCGGCGAACGCCTGTTCCCATTCCGGCGACAAAGTAACCATAGGGATATAGCCCATGTCATTGGTATTGGCGTCCGATATCTGGCGCGACAGGCGCGTGCGCACATGTTCGGAAATGGCGGTCAGATTGCGGGTAACGGCGGTCGCTTCCGATACGCCTTCCAGAATAGTCGGCAAATCGCGGATTGAAATGCGCTCGGCCAAAAGATTTTGCAGTACGCGCTGCAAACCGCTGATCGTAACCTGGCTGGGAATAACATCGGCAACCAGCTTCTGCTGATCTTTACCCAATTCATCAAGCAGCTTCTGCGCTTCCGAATAGGACAGAAGTTCCGACATATTGTCTTTGACCAGTTCGGTCAAATGCGTGGTGATAACGGTCGGCGGATCGACGACGGTATAGCCTTTGAACAACGCCTCTTCGCGATAAGTCGGATCGATCCAGGTCGCAGCTAATCCGAATGTCGGCTCCATAGTCGCTTCACCGGGCAGGGCGATCTGTTGCCCCCTCGGGTCCATAACCAGCAACATGCCGGGGCGCAGTTCGCCGCGTCCCGCTTCGATTTCCTTGACGCGCAGCACATAGGCATTGGGAGGCAATTGCAAATTATCCTGAATACGGACGGCGGGCATGATAAAGCCCATATCGCCCGCCAACTGTTTGCGCAGCCCTTTGATCTGATCGGTCAGCCGTTGTCCCGCTTCGCTATTGATAAGGCTGAGCAGGGCATAGCCCAACTCCAGACGGATCATGTCGATTGACAGAGACTTCGCAATCGGTTCTTCGGCGAGAGTGGCCGGTTTATTCTTGGCGGTAAGTGCGTCGGCATCCGATTCCTTGTTCTTCGCCTGCTGAGTTATCATATAGCAGGCAAAACCCGAAAACGCGCCCAGCAC
This sequence comes from Alphaproteobacteria bacterium, assembly GCA_049697595.1. GTDB lineage: Bacteria > Pseudomonadota > Alphaproteobacteria > UBA9219 > UBA9219 > CAIXLI01. The sequence goes on along the minus strand of JBAVWC010000001.1, from coordinate 8,061 downwards.
GGCAAAAGGAATAAACGGCATGCCGGGCATCAAAGCCAGAATTGTCAGCATCGCCGAACTCAATCCCAAAGCCATAGGGTAACCGCTCAACTGGCTAAAAAACGCTTTGTCGGTCGAGCCCGTAACATTGGTTTTGGTCACCAGCAAACCAGCGGCGACGGAAACCAGCAAAGCGGGAATCTGTGTCACCAGCCCGTCGCCGACTGTCAGGCGCACATAAGTGTCGGCAGCTTGCAGGATAGGCATATCGTGGCGAAACGCGCCGATCGTAATGCCGCCGATTGCGTTGATGACGGTAATAACCAAACCGGCAACGGCATCGCCGCGCACGAATTTCGCCGAACCGTCCATCGAACCGAAGAAGCTGCTTTCGTCTTCCAAATCTTTGCGGCGTTTGCGCGCCTGATCCTCGTTGATAAGGCCGGAAGACAAATCGGCGTCAATCGCCATTTGCTTGCCCGGCATCGCGTCCAACGTAAAACGCGCCGCGACTTCGGCGATACGGCCCGAACCCTTGGTGATAACGACAAAATTGACCAAAGTCAGGATCGAGAAAACGATCACGCCGATAATGAAATCGCCGCCCATAACCAATTCGGCGAAAGACTGCACGACATGCCCCGCCGCATCCGTGCCCTCGTTCCCGTTCGTCAGAACGAGCCGCGACGTGCCGAGATTCAGCGACAACCGTATCAGCGTGGCAATCAGCAAAACGGTTGGAAACGAACTGAATTCCAATGGCCGCTTGATGAACAAAACCGTCATCAGAATAAGAACGGAAAACGTAATCGAAATCGCCAGGCCGATATCGACCAGAAACGGCGGCAACGGCACGATCAGCGCCGTTAAAATCGTCAGCAGGCCCACGCCCATCCAAACTTCGCCGCGCTTGAAAAAGCCGCCAAAGGGATCGGTACCCGCAATTCCTGTCGTCTGATCGGTCATAAATCCTGGCCGTTGGCTGTAGAATAGACGTTAGAAAAAATCAGACGCATCTTAGGACGCCACCAGTTCCTCACCCGCTCCACCCGGAACGGGAACTCCCTCGTCGTTATATTGCTTCAACTTGTTGCGCAACGTGCGGATCGAAATGCCGAGAATGTTGGCCGCATGCGTGCGGTTGCCCAGACAATGGCTCAGCGTGTCGATAATCAAATCGCGTTCGACATCGGCCACTGTCCTGCCGACCATAGTGCGCGCTCCCGCACCCGTGGCAGGCGTGCGTCCCGAGGCCACCTGAGCGGCGAGTTCCGCCGCCGAAGGCTTGTCCGGCGCAAATGATTGCCCCGACAGGATAATGGCATCGGGTTCGATTGTCGTATCGCGCGCCAGCAACACCGCGCGATGCATCGTGTTTTCCAGTTCGCGCACATTGCCGCGCCAATGATGCGCCTGTAAAGCGGCGGTCGAAGCGGGCGACAAAGTGCGTTCAGGCAATCCGTTAGCCTTGGAATATTTGCCCGCAAAATAAGTCGCCAGAGGCACAATGTCGGCAAGCCGATTGCGCAATGGCGGCAAATGCAGATTGACGACGTTCAGGCGGAAATACAAATCCTCGCGGAACCGCTTGGCCTTCACTTCTTCTTCCAGATCGCGGTTCGAAGTCGCGATCAGGCGAATGTCGATCTTGATCGGCGTCGTACCGCCGACGCGGTCGATCTCGCGTTCCTGAATAGCGCGCAGCAATTTCGCCTGCAACCTGCTATCCATTTCGCTGATTTCATCGAGCAGCAACGTGCCGCCATTGGCTTCTTCAAACTTGCCGATACGACGGGCGACGGCGCCCGTGAACGCGCCCTTTTCATGCCCGAACAATTCCGATTCCAGCAGATTGTCCGGAATGGCGGCGCAATTGACGGAAACGAAACTTCCCGCGGCGCGCTTGCTCTTGCGGTGAATGTAATGCGCCATAACTTCCTTGCCGGTGCCGCTTTCGCCGGTGATAAGGATCGAGGCGTCGCTCGCCCCCACGCGGTCAACCATTTGCAGCAAAGGCTTCATCGACGCGTCGCGCGCAATAAAAGTCTGGTCTTCTTCGGCAACCGCCTGCAACACGGCGGCGATCAGTTCGGCATCGGGCGGCAACGGAATATATTCTTTGGCCCCGGCGCGAATGGCGCGTACCGCCGCACCTGCATCGGCATCGATACCGCAAGCGACGACGGGAATAACGATGCGTTCCGATTTCAAGCTGTCGATAAACTGCCCGATGTCGAGCCTGACATCGCACATCACCAAATCCGCACCCTGACCGTTACGCAGCGCGTTCAAAGCTCCCGCGATGCTGTCGATATGGGCCACCTTCGCGCCGCGCTGGGTCGCTATGCGTCCCGCAGTGCCAAGAGGGCCTTCCAGTTGTCCGATGATGAGTAAGCGCATGTTCTTTTATCCCCGTTGAATTGTAGGAAGGGCTGGAGGCCAGAATTTCTTCCGGCCTCCGACCTTTAGTTATTATTGCTTCGATCCGACTTGATAATTTCCGTCATCGTAATGCCCAGCCGGTCTTCGACCACCACGACTTCGCCGCGCGCAACCAGACGGTTGTTCACATAAATGTCGATAGCCTCGCCGACTTTGCGGTCGAGTTCGATAACCGCGCCGCGACCCAGTTTCAGCAAGTGGCTGACCTGCATCTCGGCTTTGCCCAGAACGGCGGCGACTTCGACCGGAATGCCGTAGACGGCGTCCAGATCGTTCACCGTGATCGGATGAGCGTCCTTCAGTGTTTCGCCCGAGCTGGATTCCAGCGCGGTCAGCGTCAGTGACTCTTTATCGTCTGCCATAGGAATCTCCTTTAAGAGGGAAGTTGTTCAGGCGCCACATCGACGCCTATCGTTTCTTCAACGGCTTTCCACGTTGTCTGCGTGTTGCGTTCGATGCCGCCTTCGGCCCATTCGATGCGGCAATCGCCCGCGGCGACTTCGGCATCGGCTATAACGACGGTTTGCCCTGCATAGGCGTGTTGCGTCGTGAGTGCTTTAATCTTTTCATTGACGGCGTCCAATTGCCCTTCGTTGACGCGCACGACCAAACGGGGCTCGCGCGACATATTGCGAATGGCTTCGCTCAACAAAGCTTCGATTTCCTGCAACCCGTTGCGCGCCGTAAAGTCCGGCAAAATCTTTTTGGCGATTGCCATAACCAGCTGACGCGTATGCGTGTCCTGTTCGTGGCTCAACGCCTCGATATTTTTCATCAGCGTATCGAGATTTTTTCCAACCGTTCCCATAATTGCCGCGAGCACCGACACTTGTTCTTCCTTGCCCGCAACTTTCCCCGCCGCAAATCCGGCGTCATAGGACTCTTTCTTCAAGGCATCGACCTGTTCCGGCTTCAGCAAAACCGGCTTGCGCTCCGCCGCGCGCTGCACGATAGCCGCTTCTTCAAACGAACGGTCGAACATGAATTTGCGCATAGGCGCATTTTCCGCCGGTTCCGTCTTGGCTGTTGGTTTGGCGTCAATAGACAAGTTGATCTTCCTCCGTGTCCTTGGCGATGACGATTTCGCCCTTCGACGCTAAATCCTTGGCGACGTTGACCAGATGCGCCTGCGCTTCTTCGACATCGCGCAACCGCACAGGGCCCATCGCGGCGATATCTTCTTTCAGCATCTTGCCCGCGCGTTCCGACATGTTCGAGAAGAACAAATCCTTGATCGCTTCCGCAGAGCCTTTAAGCGCCGTCGGCAGCTTGGCCTTGTCGGCAATGCGCAAAATAGCCTGTATCGCCGCACCCTCCAATTTGCCCAGATCTTCGAAGGTGAACATCAATCCCTTGATCTTTTCCGCCGAGTCGCGGTTGCGTTCTTCCAAAGCCGTCATGAACTTGGCTTCGTTGGCGCGATCCAGATTATTAAAAATTTCCGCCATAGCCTCATGCGAGTCGCGGCGATTGGTGCGCGCCAGATTGCTCATAAACTCGTTGCGCAAAGTCCGTTCAATGTCGTCGATAACGTCTTTCTGCACCGACTCCATACGCAACATGCGTGTGATAACTTCCATCGCAAAGCTTTCCGGCAATTGCGACAGCACGCGCGCGGCGTGGTCGGGCTTGATCTTGGTGATCACCACCGCGACCGTCTGCGGATATTCGTTCTTCAAATAGGCGGCGAGAACGGCTTCATTGACGTTGGCCAGCTTGTCCCACATCGTTCTGCCGGCGGGGCCGCGAATATCTTCCATAATGTTGCCGACGCGGTTTTTGTCCAAAACCTTCATCAACAACCGCTCGGTCGATTCCAAAGTGCCGACCGTGCCGCCCGACGACGAAATCTGTTCGGCGAAATCCACGAACAACCGTTCCACCAAAGTCGCGCTGACATTGCCCAGCGTAGCCATAACCTGCGACAGATCCTTGATCTCGTCGTCGTTCAGGTGGGCGAAAATGCGCGCTGCATATTCTTCACCCATCGACAGAATGAACAATGCCGATTTTTCCAGCCCCGAAAGAGACTTCACATCTTCGCGAACGCGTTGCCCAGCCATTAGCGGTTCTCCTGATACATCCAGTTGCGCAAGATCGAAATAGCCTCATCCGGGTGCTTATCGACGATCTCGCCGACTTTGCGCAGGGACGAAGCCTTAACCCGTCCCTCAACGCGCGAGATGTCGATCATGCGCTCAAACTCGGATTCCGCCGCTTCAGCTGCGGCGTCACTCGTGGAAACGCCTGTTCCGCCGGGCGCGGCCAATTGGGCCATACCGCCGCTCATTCCACCGCCGCCGCCCAACAGAGCCTGCTGATCGCTGGAAACGGTTCCTGCGCTTTCCAAAATCTTGCGCAATATAGGGCGCACGACCAGCAACACGACCAGAAGCCCAATCAGCGCGAGGATAAGAGTCTCGGCGGCATGGAAAATATCGGCGCGCGGAACACCCATCAACAAATCAGGCGACCCCGTATCCTTGCTCGCATCGGGTTGCGCGAATTGCAGATTGGCGACATCAACAGTATCGCCGCGATTGGCGTCGAAACTGACGGCAGAGCGCACCAGTTCCTTGATCTTCGCCATTTCCTCGTCGCTGCGCGGCACATAAGTCGTGGTCTTGCCGTCGTCCGAAGTCTTATAAGTTCCGTCAACGACGACCGCGACCGACAGATGGCGTATTTGCCCGCCTTCGCGAACCTGATTGCGCACCGTCTTGTTGATCTCGTAATTAATCGTCTGTTCGGTGTGGTTGTTCTTGTTCTGCGAAGCCCCACCGCCACCGCCGCCTGCGATCTGCTGCGGATTGGAAGGCAGGTTGCTCGCGACGGAAACGCTGCCACCTCCGCCGTCGGCAGTCGTGGCCTCTTCATCCGTGTTTTGCGTCGAGCGCACGACCTGGCTTTCCGGATCATAAATTTCCGAGCTGGTCGTCACGCGGTCGAAATCCATATCCGCCGATACCTGCGCTCTTACCTTGCCGAATCCCAAAGTCTGGGTTAGCAAATCCTCAATCTTCTGCACTTGCGTCTGCTCAAACTGACGGCGCATGTCATCCTGGTCATCCGACCCGCCGCCCGCAGCACCGGCAGCGCCGCCGCTCGAAGGCTTCGCGAGCAAATTGCCGCGATCATCGACAATCGATACCTGATTAGGCTGCAATTGCGGAACAGCAGCCGCGATCAAATGCTGAATAGCCGCAATCTGCTCGCGCGATAACACCGCGCCGTTGCGCGTTTTCAGGAAAATGCTGGCGGTGGCAGTCTGCTCAGCGTGGCTGAACAATTCGCGCTGCGGCAAAACCAAATGAACCCGCGCGCTGGCAATAGGGTCCAAAGAACTGATCGTCCGTTCCAGCTCGCCCTCCAGCGCGCGCAGATGATTAATGTTCTGCACAAAGCTGGTGGTGCCAAAACCTTCTTTTTGATCGAAAATCTCATAACCGATCGAGCCGCCCTTGGGCAGATCGTCGGCGGCCATCATCATACGTATCTTGCCGACCTGGTTGGATGGCACGCGGATCAGGCTACCGCTCGAATCCACTTCATAAGGAATTTTCAAAGCTTCAAGCTTCTGCGCAATCGCCGCCGAGTCATGCTGGTCGAGTTCGGTATAGAGGAGAGCGAGCGGCGACGTCGAAATCCGCGTGGTAATAAAACCAAGCATGCCCAGAAGACTGAGCCCGACAATCGCAATAGCCGCAAGGCGCATAGGGCCCAGATTGCGGAGAGTTTGCAAGAATGCGTTCACGGTTTCATTCTCCTGCTATATGGATGACGGGGCTTCGGATGAAACCCCTTCTTAAATCTTAACCAAAGACTAGGCAGAAATTGCCTGCGCACCGTCAGACAATACACCCGGCTTTATGAAGACTTCTTTAACAAAGTAGGCAGAATTTGCCGCAAAGACTTGTTTCCCGAGTCTCAAGACAATCAGGCATAGCAAGCTGTGGATAACCCGCCCCGCTCCAGAGCAACCCCCGGAAAAACATGGTTAACATACTACAGTAATTCATTGCGGCACACAATAGTCAAGTGATTCAGCCTCTTATCATCCATACCCCCGTTATTAGTGAAAACCACTCCCTCTACTCTCGCAAATTCAGGGCCAGTCTTTCGGCCTGTAATGCGGTTTCTTCAAAAAATCGCAACTCCCAAGCCGCAAGAAAGACTCCCTCTCCCCTCGATGGAGAGGGCGCAAAAACTAAGGCTTGCCGCTTGGCAATCCATCCTCAAAAAAAAACGCGCTAGAATCCCCTCCCCCTCGCGGGGAGGGTTAGGGAGGGGGGGGTCCGCAAGAAATGCCGCTTGAGGACTGGGGCTAACCCTGCCAGATAGATTATGTTCGTCAATCGACAAGGAACAATTCTTATGCTCCAAGCACAACTTCTAGCCGAAGACCTCACCAAAACCCACAGCTATGCCAGCCAGCAAGATATCGATGCCGCAATCGTCGCCGCCAAATTCGCGCACCAGTTGACCGATGAAATTTTGACTTTGGTACGCCCCGGCGTGCGCGAGAGCGAAATCAAAACGGAAGCCGAAAAAGTTTTTGCCGCGCGCGGTATCGACCGTATCTGGCACCAGCCCTATATCCGCTTCGGTTCGAACAGTTTGCTGACATTTCAGAATAAAGCAAAAACAGATCGGATATTGGAAGCGGAAGACATCGCCTTTATCGACATCGGCGTGGTCAAAGGCGGAGTTGAAGGCGACGCAGGGCGCACGATAGCGTTTGGCGAGAACAAAACGCTTCACGATTTAGCGAAAGCAAGCGAAACGATCTTCAAAGAAACCGCCGCTTATTGGAAACAGCACAACCCAACCGGTGCGGCGCTTTATGAATACACGCACCGCATCGCAGAAAAATTGGGCGTCATTTTCAATCTCGATCCAGCGGGTCATTTGATCGGCGCTTTCCCGCACCGTGGCTGGAAACGTGGCCTCAATCATTTCCCCGAACAAATCATCGGCGGAACCTGGATTCTGGAAATCCAAATCCGTCATCCCGAATTGCCGCTAGGCGCTTTTTACGAAGACCTTCTATATTGATTGGGAAATTGGATGAAAAACACGGAACAGCAAAAATTCCCCGCGTTTCTACTTTTTCAACGCGCCGCGTTAACGATAGCAGCCAAAGCATCATTGATGCGTGTCTGCCAGCCCTCACCCTTTGACTTGAAAAAATCCAGCGTATTGCGATCAATTCGCAGCGTCACTTGCGCTTTGGTAGGCTCCTTCTGCGCCCCACGCTGCCCACGATATTTAAGCTCGCCGCGCTTGTAGGCTGCAACGAGGGCCGGATCGACTTCCTTCATCGGGCGAAAGAGCTTCCACTCTTTTGTGGTCGGTTCTCTGGCGTCGCCGTGCTTATCAATGAGTGGTTTGTGTGGCTTTTTCATAAGCTATCTCCTCACGCTCGTTGGCTTTTCGTAAGCTGATAATGCGTTTGACGTTTCTTCTCGGTGTATAAACGCAAGCGTATAAACGTCCTGAAATTTTGTCAAAAACCAAAAAGCGCGGCTCGCTATAGTCGCGGCGCTCATCCTGATAACCAAGAGCGGTTTCCCAGTCGAATATCGCCATTTGCTCAAAATCGACCCCATGTTTGGCAATGTTTTGCCGACGCTTTTGTTC